>NZ_JBFUBE010000012.1:0-126219 GCF_056405915.1 Flavobacterium sp. P1_E4 | reverse complement strand
GAAATCGGAGATGCTGTGATAATTGGGACGAATATCTTCCAATAGCCACTGCATTTCAATATTTCTAAGAGATTCTTTTTCTAGTTTGCGACTACTTCTTAATCCGTTGAGATAACCGTATAAATAGATTTTCAGAAACACTTTGGTATTGTAACTCGGGCGACCTTCTCCTTTGATACTTTGTATTGCAAAACCCAGCTTGGTGAGGTCAATAAATTCTACAAAAGCATCTATAAAACGAACTTGATTATCGGGACTTATAGCGTCTTCTAAACTAGAAAAACGCATCTGATGACGGGAAATTCCTGTGATATGCTGCATTCTTAAAAATACGAAAATTCCTGTTTTGACACAACTTTTTTGTTATATTTGGTGATATACAAACGGAGGTTTTTTCACAGACTGACGTTGTAGACAATACTAACGATGACCATTCAAAACATTTTTTTATATTAAACTAATATGAATATTAACTTTTTTTCTAACTCACTTCTTTGGTTGGTATTAATAACTTTACCAGAAATGGTATTTTCTCAATCGACCGACTTTACCATTCAAAATGTAAAGTTTGAAAGTCAAGGTATCACTCTTGCAGGCTCAATTTTAACGCCTAAAAGAACATTTGCAGCTGTTGTAATTGTTCATGGGTCTGATCCTGTAAAAAGAGAAATGGAGTTCGCTAAACGTCTTGCCAAAGAAGGTATTGCTGTATTGACATATGATAAACGTGGAGTTGGAGAATCTGGTGGTGTATATGTAGGGCCATCTGTTGGCACGAATAATATTGACACTACTAATCTTAATTTATTATCTCATGATGCAAGTGCAGCAGTAAAGACATTTCGAACCTATTTGAAAGATAAAAAAACACCTATTGGATTAGTTGGCTTCAGTCAAGCGGGATGGATAATCCCAATTGCTGCAAGCAAGAATCCACAAATTGAATTTATGGTTTTATTTAGTTGCCCTACAATTACGACCCTAGAACAACTTCGATTTCAGTTTTATACTAATGGAAACAATAATTTTTGGGAAAATCATACAGAATCAGAAGCTCGTGAACATATCAAAAATGATTCTGACAGGTATCAATTTACAGCTACTGACCCAAAAATTTCCTTGAATACTCTTTCAATTCCAGGAATTTGGCTTTTTGGTGAGAAAGATATACAGATTCCAGTAAAGTTGTGTATGGAGCAATTAAATACATTGAAAGCTCAAGGCAAACCTTTCGAATATGCCTTGTTTTCAACATTAGGACACAATACTTCTTCTGACAATATTACAGTACCTGTCGACATTTCAATTCAATGGATAAAACAGAAAGCCTTGAACATTAAGAAGTCTAAAGTATCAAAATAAAGCACTGCATACAACAGCTATTCCTACGGATTTGGGCAATTGGATTAATAGAAAAATGGTTTTGTATTTGGGCTGATTTGCTTCGCCAGTTCGCTATCTCTCGGGTGGCAAATCCGAAGAATGAGCTTAATTTAGTCCCAAACTCGATGTAATATCGGAACGTTAGCCGGCAGCTTAACAAAAAAAAAAATGAAAAACGGAATACTAACATCATTATCAATTTTAATCTTATTAATTATTGTACCATTTGAAACGGTTGCAAGTAATAATTTAAATCCATTGATTTTCGGTATTTCATTTGGAATAGTAAATTATAAACTGTTTAAACATCCTTTTTTAATAGGGCTTATTTTAACAATTACATTTTGTTACATATCATTTTTTACTGCCTTTTTTGGACTATTTGGAATCGGTGAAATAATAAAATGGCTAACCGATATTTTTAATTTGAAAAGTTTAGACGGTAATATATTAATTTTATTCAGCGGGTTAATTGCTTCTCTTACTCTTTACCTTTTATTTACAACGGTTTATAAGAAACAAAATATAAAAAAGGGATTTTTCATTATGCTTGCTTCCTATTTTTTAATTCCATTTATAGTTTTAATGATTCCACTTATTTTTATTAAAACAAGACCAAACGAATTTTTCGTGACTTATAATTTATCTTGGCTTTTAATTATCGGATTCTTTTTATCCTTTACTTTGAATTTTGATAAAAAAATCGATAAGGAATAAAATGGAAAATAAAGTTGACTTCATAACAGCTGCTACAACAGATTCAAGCAATAGGCTTAATGGGAAGTTGGTTTTGTATTTGGGATGATTTGCTTCGCCTGTTCGCTATCGTATTCTATGATAAAAAACAAGTGAAAATTGTTAAAACTACGATGCAAATTTATTCATGTCTATATAGGGAGCCCTTCTGTTTACTGTTGAAAATACTCTCGATATAATTTTGTTTCTGATAATGTTTAATAACACCATTTTTGAGTTCAACCATCAAAATTTTGTAAATTTAAGAGCTTATTAAAAACTACAAATATGCTTAAACATTTCATCCCAATCCTATTATTCATTTCCAGTTTTGGATTCGCCCAAAATTCAGATCTTACCGTTTCCGTTTCGGGGATAAAAAACAATACTGGATCGTTAACTGCTGAATTATACAATACCAAAGACAAATTTCTTAAAGTATCGTATAAGGCTATTTCCTCTCCAATTAAATCAAATTCGGCTTCGGTTACTTTTAATGGAATACCCAAAGGAGAATATACCGTTCTAGTTTATCATGACGAAAATAAGAACGGAAAACTGGATAAAAACTTCATCGGAATGCCAAAAGAACCTGTTGCCTGTTCCAATAATGCAAAAGGTTTTATGGGACCACCTAAATACGAAGACGCAAAATTCACAGTTACCGCCGATACTAAAATCAATATCAAAATGACTGCTGCACATTAGTAATTCTGTTCAATTTTTACTTTTAAAAATGATTCCAAAAAAGATAAAATGCTAACTCTTAGCCCTGATGGAAGCGGCATCTCCCGATTTAGAAAAACAAGGCTTTTTTGCCGTAGTTTTTGTTAATCGGGAAATATAGCGGACAGCAGGAACGATGTTTACAGATAGAGCCTAATGTCTCCGCTCCTTAATACTCAAATTCAAATTAGCTATAAAACAAAAATCCCAAATTCCAGTACTTAGGAATTTGGGATTTTAAATATTGAAATTTAAATCTTTTAGATTTTAAATCTTTTTCTATCTGTTTCAGTCAAATATATTTTTCTCAAACGAATAGATTTTGGAGTTACCTCTACATATTCATCTTTTTGAATGTATTCTAAAGCTTCTTCAAGAGAGAAAATGATTGGAGGAATAATTCTCGCTTTTTCATCATTTCCAGAAGAACGAACGTTAGATTGTTTTTTCTCTTTTGTTACGTTTACACACATATCATCACCACGAGAGTTTTCTCCAATTACCTGACCTTCGTAAATTTCGGCATTTGGTTCAACAAAAAACTTACCACGATCTTGCAATTTATCGATAGAATAAGGAATAGCTTTCCCTTTTTCCATAGAAATCAATGAACCTTTGTTACGTCCAGCAATTTCTCCTTTGTAAGGTTCGTATCCTATAAAACGGTGTGCCATAATAGCCTCACCAGCAGTAGCAGTAAGCAATTGATTACGCAATCCAATAATTCCACGTGATGGAATATTAAATTTTACAATCATACGTTCACCTTTAGTTTCCATACTCAGCATTTCACCTTTACGCATAGTAACGAACTCAACCGCTCTACCTGAAAGAGATTCTGGTAAATCAATTGTCAATTCCTCAATTGGCTCACATTTTTTACCGTCAATTTCTTTGATGATAACTTGTGGCTGACCGATTTGCAATTCGTAACCTTCTCTTCTCATTGTTTCAATAAGAACAGACAAGTGAAGTACACCACGACCAAAAACCATAAACTTATCAGCAGAATCAGTTTCACCTAACTTCATTGCTAAGTTTTTCTCTAATTCTTTTGTCAAACGCTCTCTAATATGACGAGAAGTTACAAATTTACCCTCTTTTCCAAAGAAAGGAGAATCGTTAATTGTAAACAACATACTCATTGTAGGCTCATCAATATCAATTGTTGCTAAAGCTTCTGGATTTTCGAAATCAGCGATAGTATCTCCAATTTCAAATCCTTCAACACCAATAATTGCACAAATATCTCCAGCAATTACTTGTTGTACTTTTTTACGACCAAGACCTTCAAAAGTATGAAGCTCTTTAATTCTAGATTTCATTATTGTACCATCTCTTTTTACTAATGAGATTGGCATACCTTCATTCAAAACACCTCTTTCAAGACGACCGATAGCGATACGACCTGTAAATGCTGAGAAATCTAAAGATGTAATCAACATTTGTGGAGTTCCTTCGGAAACCTTAGGAGCTGGTACATTTTCAATAACCATATCCAACAATGCTTCAACATTATCAGTTACGTTTTCCCAATGGTCAGACATCCAGTTATTTTTAGCTGAACCGTAAACTGTTGGAAAATCCAACTGCCATTCTTGTGCACCTAATTCAAACATCAAGTCAAAAACTTTTTCATGAACTTCTTCAGGAGTACAGTTTTCTTTATCTACTTTATTGATTACAACGCATGGTTTTAATCCTAAATCAATAGCTTTTTGCAATACAAAACGAGTTTGTGGCATTGGCCCTTCAAAAGCATCCACCAAAAGGCAAACACCATCAGCCATGTTCAATACACGCTCTACCTCACCACCAAAATCGGCGTGACCAGGAGTATCGATAATATTGATTTTTGTTCCTTTATATTGAACCGAAACATTTTTAGAAGTAATAGTAATACCTCTTTCGCGCTCTAAGTCGTTGTTATCAAGGATTAAGTCACCTGTGTTTTCGTTGTCACGAAATAATTGACAGTGATACATAATTTTATCAACCAAAGTTGTTTTACCGTGATCGACGTGGGCAATAATTGCAATGTTTCTAATAGCTTCCATCTGTGATTTTTAATGGGTGCAAAGGTACACTTTATTTTGATATAAAAAACCTTTACGCAATAGTTTGCTATTTTGTTAACACATAAGCACTTATTATAGACTTAAAATTAAGATATCCGAATTTATTTAAATCGATATTTTAAATTTTAACATTTATTAATTATATTTGATTAATGAAAAACAAAGCCAACCAAATAACCTTAATCTATACTCTTTCGGCATTATTTTTAGCTATCCTTAGCTTTAAATTAGCTAAACAATACTCAACCTATTTGGATTGCTACAATTTCAGCTTCATCAAAGACATATTTTTTATCACTATCACAGGAATACTTTTTAGATACATCTTATCAAAAAACGATAAAAGAAATACCGAAATCAACAAAAACCTCAGACAAACTAACGATCAATTAAAAGAGTCCAACGACAAATACGACATCGTTGCCAAAGCTACCAGCGACACTATTTGGGACTGGAAAATACCGGAGGATCACATTAGCTGGAACAGGGGAATCAAAGGGATATTTGGCTACAACCAAGATCAAGTAGGAAAAAATTCTAAGTGGTGGTTCGACAATATTCATCCAGAAGACAGTATAAAAATGTCTGTTAAACTCTATTCCTTTTTAGAACAAAAAACAGAAAAATGGCAGGATCAATATCGATTTAAATGTGGAGATGATACTTACAAATATGTATTAGACAGAGGCTTTATTCTTAAAGATGAAAACGGAAAAGCCATACGAATGATTGGTGCCATACAAGACATTACCAAACAAAAAGAAGAAGAAAATCGCTTAAAATTACTTGAAACCGTTTTTACCGAAGCCAAAGATTCTATCATTATCACACAAGCGACCTCAGATGACAATCAAATTCCAAAAATAGTTTTTGCCAATCCTGCTTTCGATAAAATGTCAGGTTACGAACATTCAGAAATTATTGGTAAATCCCCTAATTTTTTTATGGGCGAAAACTCCGATTTAAAGGAAATTGAAAAATTAACAGACTCAATAAAAAACAAAAAAGAATGCTTTCTAGAAATCATTCTTTACAAAAAAGACCAATCCGAATACTGGGTTAGATTATCATTTATTCCTGTTTACAATCTTGAACATGACCTATCACACTGGATTTCCATACAAAGAGACATTACTGAAGAAAAAAAATTAGAAAAAGAAAAAGAAATACTCATCCGAGAATTAACACAAAACAATAAAGATTTAAAACAATTTTCCTATATCACATCACACAATTTAAGAGCCCCCCTATCAAACTTGACTGGATTATTAAACCTAATTGAAGACTTCACAATTGAAGATGAAGAGTTAAAGGAAATCTTAGCCGGTTTTAAATTATCGACACATTTACTCAACGAGACTATCAATGATCTAGCCAAAGTAATCACCATAAAAGATAGCATATCTATACAAAATGAAGAATTGCGGATAAGAGATATTTTCAAAAACATTCTTAGTCAGCTCCATATTCAACTTGATAATATAAAGCCTCAATTGAATATCATTTATGGGAATGTCACCAAAATAAGCACAAACAAAGCTTATTTTGAAAGCATCTTTATCAATTTACTAACCAATTCTTTAAAATATAGATCAAAAAACAGAGACTTGATAATTGATATTACAATAAATGAAGACGAAAACAACACCATAACAATCCATTACAAAGACAACGGCATAGGTATTGATTTAGAAAGAAATAAAAATAGAATTTTCGGCCTTTACCAAAGGTTTCATGATTACCCTGACAGTAAAGGACTAGGCCTATTCTTGGTTAAATCACAAATAGAAACCATGGGAGGCACAATTAGCATACAAAGCGAGATTGAAAAAGGAACTGAATTTACACTAACGTTTAAACCCCTGTAAAAATGTTGGAACTTATCATGTGCGTTGATGACGACCCTATTACATTGATGCTTTTCAAAAAAGTAGTAGAAAAAGCCTCTTTCGCAAAAGAAATAATAAACGCTATTAATGGCCGAGAAGCAATTACCCTAATCAATAAAATCAACAGCATCTCAAATCAAGAAAAAAGACCTCAATTAATCTTTCTAGACCTAAACATGCCCGTAATGGATGGATGGGAATTTCTCGACTTATTTAACGCCTCCAATTATTTCAATCTAAATAATACTAAAGTTATCATTCTAACTTCAACCATTGACCCTGAAGACATCAAAAAATCGAAATCATACCCCAATGTTATTGAGTTTCTATCCAAACCCATCACAATTGAAATGTTAGATTATCTAAAAACTAAACTTAAATTACCTTAGACAAATAATCGTATAACCATTTTTTTCTCAGAAGCTCATAAGAGCCGTAAAATAATTGTCCTCACTTATCCAGATTCTTTCAAACACACACGCCTAACCTACAACTTCCAAACTTAATCGCTAAAATTACTCATAAAAAAAGCCCCTTAAAAAAGGGGCTTTTTTTATATAAATTATATTACTTACAATTTAGCAACATGCTTAGTTAACTTAGACTTCAAGTTTGAAGCTTTGTTATCATGAATGATGTTTTTCTTTGCTAATTTATCAATCATAGATATTACACTTGACAATTTAGAAGTCGCATCAGATTTATCAGTTGCAATTCTTAATGCTTTAATAGCATTACGAGTCGTTTTGTGTTGGTATCTATTTAATACTCTTCTCTTTTCGTTACTTCTAATTCTTTTTAGAGCTGACTTATGATTTGCCATTTTGTTATCTTTTTATCTTAATTATTTCATTTTTTGTAGTCCGTAAGGGAATCGAACCCCTGTTACCAGAATGAAATTCTGGCGTCCTAACCCCTAGACGAACGGACCAATATCCCTCTAAGTTCTGGAACATTCTAGATCAAAAAAAATTGTAGCCCGTAGCGGAATCGAACCGCTCTTACATGGATGAAAACCATGCGTCCTAACCGATAGACGAACGGGCCATTGTTTTTTTATTCTCAGAATTTCAATCTAAATATCCTTGTAGCCCGTAGCGGAATCGAACCGCTCTTACATGGATGAAAACCATGCGTCCTAACCGATAGACGAACGGGCCATTGTTTTTTGCAACAGCACTACTTCTGTAATGCGGATGCAAAAATACAACTATTTTTGAGAAGCGCAATAGTAGAGGCAAAAAAAAATTATTTTTTTTAATATGCCTTAGCAAACAGCACTCTTCCAACTGAAGATTTCCCAGTAAACACACAGCTTCCCGCTTGTTCTACCCTGTCTAAAGGAATACATCTTATTGTTGCTTTTGTCAATTCTTTAATTTTCTCTTCGGTCTCCGCAGTACCATCCCAATGTGCTGAAACAAAGCCTCCTTCGCCGTCAAGAATCGTTTTAAACTCATCAAAACTATTTACTTCTGTAATGTGAGTATTTCTATAATTTAATGCTTTTTCGAACAAATCTTTTTGAATTTGCTCTAATAAATCGCCGATATAAGTTGTGATTCCATCTTTTGAAACTACCTCTTTGGTTAAAATATCTCTTCGAGCCACTTCAAAAGTTCCGTTTTCTAAATCTTTTGGACCTACAGCTATTCTTACAGGCACTCCTTTTAATTCCCATTCAGCAAATTTGAATCCTGGTTTTTGAGTTGTTCTATTATCGAATTTTAYAGAGATATTTAATTTTCTCAACGCTTTCACCAAAACATCCACTTCTGCAGAAATAGCATCCAATTGTTCATCACTCTTATATATAGGAACAATAACAACTTGAATCGGTGCTAAATTAGGAGGTAATACCAACCCTTGATCATCAGAATGCGTCATTACCAACGCCCCCATCAATCGAGTAGAAACCCCCCATGAAGTACCCCAAACATGCTCTTGCTTACCTTCAGCATTTGCAAACTTAACATCAAAAGCTTTTGCAAAGTTCTGACCCAAAAAGTGTGAAGTTCCAGCTTGCAAAGCTTTTCCATCCTGCATCAAAGCTTCAATACAATAAGTTTCTTCAGCACCAGCAAAACGTTCTGTTTCGGTTTTCAATCCTTTTACAACCGGAATAGCCATGAAATTTTCTACAAAATCAGCATATACATTCATCATTTTTTCAGACTCTTCCACAGCCTCCGCTTTCGTAGCATGTGCCGTATGCCCCTCTTGCCATAAAAACTCAGCCGTCCTCAAGAATAATCTAGTTCTCATTTCCCAACGCACCACATTCGCCCATTGGTTAATTAATAATGGTAAATCTCTATATGATTGTACCCATCCTTTATAAGTAGACCAAATAATAGCTTCACTTGTAGGACGAACAATTAATTCTTCCTCTAATTTTGCATTAGGATCCACCATCAATTTCCCTGGTTTATCCGGGTCATTTTTCAATCTATAATGAGTTACAATAGCACATTCCTTAGCAAATCCTTCAGCATTTTTCTCCTCAGCTTCAAACATGCTTTTTGGAACAAATAAAGGGAAATAGGCATTTTGATGCCCTGTTTCTTTAAACATTCTATCCAACTCTGCTTGCATTTTTTCCCATATAGCATACCCATATGGCTTAATCACCATACAGCCTCTAACTCCTGAATTCTCAGCTAAATCGGCCTTAACAACCAACTCATTGTACCATTTTGAATAATCTTCTGCTCGTGTTGTAAGGTTCTTGCTCATTTTGAATAATTTGGCATAATATTTGTTTATATATAATTTAACTAAATAATTACGCAAAACTAACTAAATTTGTATTGTCCAACAATAAAATAATCTACCGAAATGAAAACAAATGCATTAATTACTCGGAAAACACCACTTTATTTCTTAATCGGATTTTTGAGTTTGGCAGTAACCTCTTGTGGTTCTTACCAAAATAGTTCCTATTATGACAATGACGGTGTGTATAGCACAAATGGAGAGAAAATTGTGATAAAGGACAATCAACCCAATTCAGCTTCAGTTCAATACAAACAATACTTTAGTTCTCTACAAAGCACTGGAGGATCTGGTGAAATATTTACCGATGTAAATAGTTATGGCAATAACTATAATACCGAAAACGATTCTATACAAGCACCCTCAACAGGTTATCCATCTTGGGGTAGTTCTCCTCAAGAAACAACTGTGGTTGCATACCCAGACAGCTATTGGTCTATCGGGTTTGGCTGGGGATATCCTTATTACGGCTATGGCTATGGATACCCATATTATGGTTGGGGATATCCTTATTATGGTTGGGGATACCCAGGTTACGGCTGGGGATATCCTGGATACGGATGTGGTTATCCTGGTTATGGTTATGGATACGCTCACGCAACACCTTATGCCTACAACTATAGCAGAAGAGGTTCGTCATATGGCGGGAATTACAACAATTCAATTTACAACAATAACAGAGTTAGTGCCTATAACAGAAACAGTGTTACAAGTAGAAACGGCACCTATAATAGAAACAGCACTAGCATAAGTAGACAGTCCCCTACTTTCACGAACCGAAATAGTAATACTTCATCGAGAAATTACACTCAAAATCAATCAAGAAGTTCATATTCACAAAGCCGAACTAGTACAAACAGCTCAAGCAATTACCAACGATCAAGTTATACACCTAGCAACAGTTCGTACAGAAGCAGTGGCAGCAGTATGTCTAGTGGTGGTGGCGCTAGAATGTCTAGTGGCGGAGGTGGCAGAATGGGCGGTGGCGGTAGAAGATAGAAAAATTCGAACTAGAAATTAACTAACTCTAAGCTCAACCAAATGAAAAAGAACCTATTATTATATCTAGTAGCAGGGCTAACGTTCTCTACAATACACTCACAAGAAATTAAAGATGCGATGCGTTATTCACAAAGCGAATTGCATGGAACATCTCGTTTTACAGCTATGAGTGGTGCTTTTGGAGCACTAGGAGGAGATTTATCATCCATCAATGTAAATCCAGCAGGCTCAGCTGTGTTCAACAACAATCAATTCGCTGCTACGATGGGGAATTACGACACAAAAAACGAATCTAATTATTTTGGGGCTTCCACATCGGCAAGCGAAAGTACTTTTGACCTCAATCAAGCAGGAGGCGTTTTTGTTTTCAAAACCAGAAACCCTAACAATGATTTAAAAAAATTCTCGATGTCCATTAATTACGAGAGCACCAATAATTACGACAATTCAATGTTTTCGGCAGGAATCAGTCCCTTAAATTCTGTAGCCAATTATTTTTTAAGCTACGCCAACGGCGTTCCATTAGGATTAATAAAGAATACTAATTACGCATATTTGGACAATGGACCGCAACAAGCTTACCTAGGATATTATGGATTCATTATAAATCCAGTCTCTGAAAATGATGACAAAAATGTAGCATATACTTCAAATGTTCGTCCAGGTGGTAATTACTATCAAGAAAACAGCACTTACTCCAGTGGTTATAATGGTAAACTTATTTTTAACAGCGGTTTGCAATACAAAGATTTTCTATATTTTGGTTTAAACCTGAACTCACACTTTACTGATTATGTACAAAATACCAACTTCTACGAATCCAATAACAACACTTTGGATTTAAATGACAGAGTAAAGAGTTTAAATTTTTCAAACAGCTTACATACTTACGGAGCAGGCTTTTCATTCCAAGTGGGAGCTATCGCAAAATTAACGAATGAAATGCGTTTAGGTTTTGCTTATGAATCACCAACATGGTATAATCTACAAGACGAACTTTCGCAAAGATTAACATCCATTAGCAGTAACATCACAGGAACACTTCCTCCTGATGTAGTTGATCCATTTGTTATTAATTATTATGCCCCTTATGATCTACGCACTCCTGGGAGTTTAACTGGAAGTTTTGCCTATATTTTTGGAAAATCAGGTTTAATCAGTTTGGATTACAAATACAAAGATTATAGTTGTACTGAATTTAGCCCAACAAACGATCCTTATTACAGAGGTTTAAATAGCGCTATGCATAATGCTCTTGGCAGTAGCAATGAAGTAAGAGTGGGTGCCGAATATAAAATACAAAAATTCAGACTAAGAGGCGGATATCGTTTTGAAGGAAGTCCGTACAATGACTCCGCTACTATAGGTGATTTAAACAGTTTTTCTGGAGGTTTAGGATATAATTTTGGTTCTATAAAACTTGACTTTTCGTATGTAAACGTTCACTCCACATCACAAAATCAGTTCTTTTCACAAGGATTTACAGAAAGCGCTCGAATCAATACATCCAAAAACAATTTCACTATGACTTTTGTATTTGAAATGTAAAAATACACACCTAATTAAAAATAAAACCGGTTTTGATTATAAAGTCAAAACCGGTTTTATTTTTAATCTTTACCTGAGATTATACATCCACCTAGATTTAAAAATTACTACTGACCTTCTTTATTTTTATCTAACTTTATTTTGGCGTTTTTCACATTTTGAAGAAGCTGATTCAATGCTTTTCTATCAAAAAAACGTCCTTTGGTGTAAACTCCTGAAATATGCTCTACAGCATGAATGTCTTCCAAAGGGTTTTTCTCCAATAATACAAGATCTGCTGTTTTACCAATATCAACAGACCCCATCATATTGTCCTTTTTCATAAAACGAGCACCATTTATGGTGGCGGAACGCAAAACATCTATTGGTTTTAATCCAGCATCCTGAAACAACATCAATTCCTGTATCAGCGATTGTCCTGGATAAACAAAAACATTTAATGTTGCCGCATCACTACCCGCCAAAATTTTTATACCCGCCTTATATATATACGGAATTTGGCTTTGCAAAAACAAGTACTTTTTCTTGCGCTCGGCTATTTGTTCTGGAGTATCATTCTTTGAGCGTTCTAAACGCAATATATAATCCTTTACGTATGCTTTTGTCAAATAACTCACCATCAAACTATCTTTTAGATAATTATTTTCACCCATAAACGCCACTTGTCGACCTCCAATAAGTGTTGGAGTAACTGACAACCCCTTGTTTCCAAGTTTTTTATAGTTTTCATTGGCCATTTCCTGATTAAAAGTGGCTTGATATAATGTATTAGCTTGTGCCTTCGTTATTTTTCCTGCCTTTAAATCGGAAACTATTGATTTTTCATCATAGCCCTGTCTTAAAAGATAACTGGAATGTTCAACGCTTGAAAAACCAGCATCAACCATCTCTTCTAATGTTAAATCAATAGGAACATGTCCAGAAACGATATATCCACGTTTATGTGCAGCTTCAATACTCTTTAGAAACAATGGCCCTTGTAATGCACTTTCTGTAATTTTAATAAAATCCACATGTCTTTTATCTAACTTATCTAAAGCTATGTTGAGTTCCGCTTCATTACCAATTTCATAATCTCCTTTCCATTTAGAATTAATTCCTTCCAGTTTTATGCCAGCCGTAAAAATAGTAGGCCCTAGCAATTTCCCTGAAGCCACCTCATTGCGCCATTCCAAAACTTGCTCCCCCAAATCACTGGCACAATCTCTCACTGTTGTAATACCATAAGCAAAAAATAACGGAAGCAAGGCTTTATTATCTTCAACCAAATGTTCTCCTTCCAAGTGTATATGCATATCCCAAAGACCTGGTATAAGGAATTTATTCCCTGCATCAATCATATTTACAGCTGATACATTTTTTTTGAGTGTTTGAAAATCACCAATGCTCTTTATTTTTTCGCCATTAATTAATACCGCTTTTTCCTTTCGTATCTTACCCGAAAGAACATCTACAATTTGTGCGTTATAAATCAGATATTGTTTATCAACCTTTTGAGCTCTTGAAGCTATTATACCGCTTAAAAAAACAAAGACAACTATTATTTTGAGTCGAAACTTATTCATAAATTTAAAATTTTAAGAATATCAAAAATAGTCGATTTTGACCGAATGCTGATCGTTTGGGCATATAAAAAAATTCAACTAATACGACAACAACTTTTTGACCATAATACGTTTTATCATTAAATAGCATAATCACCTGAATACTTTTTTTGTTTAGTTCTTTTTAAAAACAAAAACATCTTAAATAACCCCGATGTCCAATTGCTCTCGCAAGTATCTTTTCTTTTTTCAAGAAAAAAAGAAAAGATACTGCAGACAGCGGGACAAATGGTCTTGAATAATGTAAACATTGTGCTTCAAATTATTTTTATACTATCAAAACAGGGCATTTTGAAAGTAAACAGGCAGGGTTTGCACAAAAAATTGTAATTTTGCAAAATTCCTAAATTATCAAGGATATAATACTATGAGAACGAAGTCTTTAAAAAAGAACAAAATAAATGTGATCACGCTAGGGTGCTCCAAAAATGTGTATGACAGTGAAGTGCTAATGGGACAACTCCGTGCGAGCGGAAAAGACGTGACCCACGAGGCCAAAGCAGAGGATGAGGGAAATATTATCGTGATAAACACTTGTGGATTTATTGATAATGCAAAAGCAGAATCGGTAAATATGATTTTGGAATATGCCGACAAGAAAGACAAAGGACTTGTTGATAAGGTTTTTGTGACGGGTTGTTTGTCTGAAAGATACAGACCGGATTTAGAAAAAGAGATTCCAAATGTGGATCAATATTTTGGAACTACAGAATTACCTGCTTTATTGAAGGCTTTGGGCGCTGATTACAAGCATGAATTACTTGGAGAGCGTTTGACTACTACTCCAAAAAACTACGCTTATTTGAAAATTTCAGAAGGTTGCGACAGACCTTGCAGTTTTTGTGCTATCCCATTAATGAGAGGGAAAAACGTTTCGCAGACTATTGAAAAACTAGTTAAAGAAGCTGAAGGATTAGCAAGAGACGGTGTAAAAGAATTGATTTTGATTGCTCAAGATTTAACTTACTATGGTCTTGATTTGTATAAAAAACGTGCTTTGGGTGAATTATTGGAAGCATTAGTAAAAGTTGAAGGTATCGAGTGGATTCGTTTGCACTACGCCTTCCCTACYGGTTTCCCRATGGATGTTCTGGAAATCATGAAACGCGAACCTAAGATTTGTAATTATATTGATATTCCGTTGCAACACATATCTGATTCAATTTTGAAATCAATGCGTCGTGGTACCACCCAAGAAAAAACAACACAATTATTGAAAGACTTTAGAGCAGCAGTTCCCGGAATGGCTATTCGTACAACTTTGATTGTTGGTTATCCTGGAGAAACTCAGGAAGATTTCAACATCCTGAAAGATTTTGTCCAAGAAATGAAATTTGACAGAATGGGTTGTTTTGCTTATTCACACGAAGAAAATACTCACGCTTATTTACTTGAAGATGATGTTCCAGACAACGTAAAACAAGATCGTGCCAATGAAATAATGGAGTTACAGTCTCAGATTTCATGGGATTTAAATCAAGAAAAAGTAGGCAAGACTTTTAAATGTATTATTGACAGAAAAGAAGGAGGTCATTTTGTGGGAAGAACAGAATTTGACAGTCCGGATGTAGATAATGAAGTTTTAATTGACGCTACAAAACACTATGTAAAAACTGGTGATTTTGCTATGATTAAAATTATTGAAGCAACAGAATTTGATTTATACGGAGAACCAGTTTAGATTTTTGAATTTTTAATTTTTCAAGTTTACATTTATGAAGGCATTTAAAACAGTACTTTTTGTAGTTTTTTTATTCTTGTCGGTTAACACTATTTCGGCACAACAATATGGAAATGGTTATGGCGGTGGAGGATATGGTGGTGGAGGATACGGAGGAAATGGTTACGGTAGATCTAACCAAATGAGTCAAATGTCTCAAAGCAATCAACAAAGTGCCCCTAAACCTATTCCTGCAGAAGTAACTGCAGCAAAAATTGTAGACTATTACAAAAAAGAACTTAATCTAGATGCTCTTCAAGAAATAGTCCTTAATAATATTTACACTAAATCACTTAAAAAGCAAGAGGCTTTAATAAAAAAAGAAAGCAGCGACGAGGAAAAAGAAAAAGAATTTAAAGTTCTTGGGGAAATGACTGATTTGGAAGTGTTGGATATATTAAACAAAGACCAAAAAGCAAAATATCAAATTTTGAGCGAGGATCGAAAAAATAAAATAGAATCTAGAAAACACTAAAAATTTGCTATAAAAACATTTTTGAAATGCCTACCATGAAAAAGCACATTTACTATATCATTCTTCTCCTCTTTATTGCTTCCTGTGCAACAAAAAATCCTCATAAAGAAACTGAAAAGGAATACAATGCACAAATAAAAAACTTAAAAGAAACCATATCTGCAAAAGAAGCTGTTCCCTTAAAAAGCGAACCAAGTGTAGTAATCGACAGTGTTGCATATCGATACAAAAATCAATTACTTAACTATAAAGATACTCTTTCTAAAACTGACGCTAATATTTTACAAAATGGTATTGCATCTGAATGGGTAGGTACAGTCAATTTTAATTTAAGAAAACCCAATTTCATTATCCTTCATCACACAGCACAGGATTCTTTACAACAAACAATAAAAACCTTCACCTTAAAAGACACTAAAGTTAGTGCTCATTATGTGATTGCCAGAGACGGAAAAGTAGTTCATATGCTCAATGATTACCTAAGAGCTTGGCATGCAGGAAATGGATCATGGGGAAAAAACACCGATATTAACTCAAGTTCTATTGGAATTGAATTGGACAACAATGGTTCTGAACCATTTTCAGACACCCAAATTAATACTTTATTGGCTCTTTTGACCAAATTAAAAAAAGACTACAATATCCCTACACAAAACATAATTGGACATGCCGATATTGCGCCAACAAGAAAAAAAGACCCAAGTGCTTTATTTCCATGGAAGCTTTTAGCCTTAAATGGTTTTGGGGTTTGGCCAGAAGATACTCTTGAATGTCCTCCCACTGATTTTAATGTTGAGCAAGGTTTACAAGTAATAGGATACAATACCAAAAATCTTTCGGCAGCTATCATGGCATTCAAACTTCATTACATCCAAACTGAGGTTAATGATATTTTGGACGAAAAAACGATTGGCACTATCTACTCGATTTATAAAAAATAAAAAAAAATCAATATATAAAAAACGCTTTTTGATCCTTCAAAAGGCGTTTCTTCTTTTATGTTACTCCGAAACGTATTCTTTATCAATAGCCCTTAAACTTGAAAGCAGAAATAAAAACACCATTCTATACAATAACATTCTCATTCCATACTTTATCTAAAAAGATTATTTTTACTTACATTTAATCCCGAATCCACATTAGAAATTAACTGTTTGTGTATTCTTATTCAAATCCTAGCACTTACTATAATTTTAAAATTGAATAATCTAGTTTTATAATTTAGTCTAATATAGATTGTGGATTTAAGTTAGAATGATTTGCAGACAAAATCATTTTACAGGATTTTGTGGTTTTAATATCAAAAGACAATGAACAAATCAAAAATCTGGCTATCCTCTCCTCACATGGGAGGCACCGAACTCGAATACATACACGAAGCATTTGACTCGAACTGGATTGCTCCATTAGGGGCAAATATTACCGAATTCGAACATGATTTAGAAAAATATTTATCCCGAGGACTTTTTGTAACAGCTTTAAGTTCAGCGACTGCAGCTATTCACTTAGGTTTAATTCTATTGAATGTTAAAGCAGGTGATGTTGTTATTTGCCAATCCCTTACATTCTCAGCATCAGCTAATCCCATTTTATATCAAGGTGCAACTCCCATTTTTGTTGATAGCGAACTTGAGACGTGGAATCTTTGCCCAATTGCTTTAGAAGAAGCTATTATAGAAACGATTCACAAAGGGCAGATTCCAAAAGCAATAATTACTGTTCATTTATATGGTGTTCCATATAAAATTGAAGAGATAAGAACCATTGCCGACAAATACAATATCCCTATTTTGGAAGATAGTGCCGAGGCTTTAGGTAGCAGTTACAAAGGGCAAAAATGCGGTACTTTTGGAGATATTAGTGTTTTTTCATTCAATGGCAACAAAATTATAACCACTTCTGGAGGTGGAGCAATTGTTACATCAAATCATCAATTAAAGAAAAAAGCACAATTTCTAGCCTCACAATCAAAGGATGAAGCTCCTCATTATCAACATAGCGAAATAGGATATAATTACCAGATGAGTAATATTTGCGCAGGTATTGGTCGAGGTCAAATGAAAGTATTAGATAAACACATCGCCTTAAGAAGATCTATGCATGATTTTTATGTTTCTCTTTTTGAAAATGTTCCTGGAATTACTGTTTATTCTACAACAAATCCTGACTACTTTTCTAATTACTGGCTAACTACAATATTAGTAAATCCTGAAGAAACTAAAAATGGTATCAATCGAGAAACCATCCGATTAACATTGTTGGATTCCAATATAGAATGCAGACCTTTATGGAAACCCATGCATTTGCAACCACTCTATAAAAATTATCCCTTTTACGGAAATAAAATTGCTGAATCATTATTTGAAAAAGGGCTGAGTTTACCTTCAGGTTCCAATTTAACCGATTTGGATAGAGATCGCATTCGTACTGTTTTATTAAATTTATTAAGCTAACCGAATTTAAATAGCATAATAAAAACGCTAAGACTAGAAGTACCTAACTGAATTCCAACAAACTAATAATTCAAAATCTCTTCTTTGAATACTATCTCCTTTAACTTTACACTTTCTTCAAAAGAAATAATGTATTTACCATAATGAGAATCAGACCTCACAAAATAACACATTTCTTTTTACACCAATTATTCTGCCGTCTTAGCGATTAACTCAAAAATATCCTTGCGACTGCTTACAAATTCAGTCAAAAACAACCAACCAGTTTTTAATTTTCATATTCAAAAATATTCTATAAAAGAAGTGAAAAAATCAAGCAAACCATAGCTAGTCCGTCCTAAACAAAAAAAGCTGCCAAAACCACTAGGGATCTTGACAGCAAAAAAAAAATATTTTTTAATATTATATAAGTCTAAACTCGAATGATAATTCCTTTGAATTAGAATCCGTAAACCACAGCTAAAAGAACTTGAGTAGCAGAACTAGTAGGATTCAAATCCGAATTAACGAACATAACATCATCTGAATTAGTATCAATTCTAAACTCTGGAATAATAGTCAAGCCACTTACTTTATAGTTTCCTGATAAAGTGAAAGCTGTTACGTCTGTTTTTCCATATACAGAAGCTTCTTTATATTTGAAATATTCCGCACGCATTCCTAAAGCAAAAGCATCGTTAAACGCATAAGATGGGTATATAGCAGCTCCTGTATAACCTACATCACCTTCGTTTGAAAAATCAGCCCCATTTAAACCTAATTTGAATTTTTCAGTAAGTTGGAATGTCGCTGTTAAATCAAAAATAGTACCACTTACAGAACCGTCCATAAAGTTAAGATAGGCGCTTGTTCCTCCGGACACATATGACAATTGACCTCCTACGGCATTTAATCCTTTTGCAGGATCTGCTTTGTAAGAATTCCATGAGTCATTAAACACTCCTAACATTGCCCCAAATTTTTCTGTTATTTTATAATTGGCTTTAACACCCGCATTTTGGAATGGTCCGTTGGTAAACAAATATGAAGTTGAATAAGAGAAATTACCTACTGGTGAAATTACCTCATACCCAATAAAAGTTCCCATATAACCGGCAGTAAAACTTAATTTATCTGAAACTGCATATGATGCGTATAAATTTTGAATATGGAATGAATTCAAATCAGTTCCATCACCATTTGGAATCGATTGATATTGTCCTCTTGGACCAAAAGATACTTCACCCACAAAAGACACTTTTTTTATAGTTTTCTTAAAAGCAATATCTAACATACCTAAAGAAACTGAATTTTGATCTGTTCCAAAACTTGTTGGAATATTTGCTGTTTTTGAAAAATCATACTTGTAATACAAATCTCCAGAACCTGAAATTTGTAATGGAGTAGTTTCTGGCGCATCTTGTGCAAATGCAAAACTTGTAGTCAAGGCTAACACTAAAATAGTAATTACTTTTTTCATATTTAATCTGTTTTTTAGTTAGTAATTCAATTAGGGTAATTGAATCGAATTTGGTTATTTTTTCTTTTTTCCTGAGACGAAATTATTAACTTTTAGTTAACAGAAAAACTTTTTTAAAAGTTTCCGAGAAGAATTATCGATATCCGAAAATCATCTAAAAATAATATGTATTTCCTATTTTTTTTAAATTATATTAAAAATTCAATAATCGAATTTTTACTAAATACTATCAAAATTTAAAGCTATTTTAAATTTTAGAGTTAAAAAAACATAGTTTAAGATCAAATTACACAATTAAAAAACACACAACCCCATAAAAAAATAGGGGTATTAAAAAATATTTAATTTTAAAAAATAAAGACTAATTACAAAAATCAAGTATTGATTAAATCGACAAAACAAGGAAACCTTAAACTCACACACTTAAAATTAGCATTAGTTTAAGGTTTTGAAAATCGAAAAATAGAATCTTATTTTAAAGGATTTATCAATTCGTCTATTTATAAAATCATTCAATAATCAATGATTTCATATTCATAAATTCTTTAATTCCTACCTCAGACAATTCTCTTCCATATCCTGATTTTTTTATTCCTCCAAAAGGAATCCTAGAATCAGATCGAACTAGAGAATTGACAAAAACATTGCCCGCTTCAATTCTTCTGGCCAAAGCATAAGCTCGCTCTCTATCTTCAGTCCAAATTGCCGAGGCCAAACCATATCGATGATTATTTGCTATAGCAATGGCATCATTTTCATCTTTGGCTCTAATAATAGTTGCCAATGGGCCAAAAGTCTCTTCTTTAAAAGCAATATTATTAACATCCACAAAATCAATTAGTGTAGGCTGAAAATTACAATGGTCTCTTTCACCTCCTACTACCACCCTAGCTCCTTGTTTTAAAGCACTTTTTAATTGCTTACTTAATTTATCAGCCAAATCAATTCTCGCCAAAGGCCCCATATCAATCCCACTCTGTAATGGATTCCCTTGTTGCAAAGCAATTATTTTTTTAGCAAAAAGTGCAGCAAATTCATCGGCAACTTGTTCGGTAACTATAAACCGCTTTGCACAAATACAGGCCTGTCCCGCATTCAGCATTCTGGATTTCACAGCTATTGTGGTTGCTTTTTCCAAATCGGCATCATCCAAAACAATAAAAGCATCCGATCCACCCAACTCCATCACCGATTTCTTTATATACTTTCCAGCTAATACTCCAACCGAAGAACCGGCCATTTCACTTCCTGTCAAAGTAATTCCAGAAACAACATCAGAAGCAATCACACTTTCAACTTGTGAAATATCAATGTTTATTTGCTGGAAAACACCTTCTGGAAAACCAACTTCCAAAAACATCTTTTCGATGGCTTTCGCACAACCAATAACATTTGGTGCATGTTTTAAAAGAGTAACATTCCCCGCCATAATTGCCGGTGCAGCATAGCGCAACACTTGCCAGAAAGGATAATTCCAGGGCATAATAGCAAATACAGCCCCCATAGGATCATAAACCGACATACTCTTGAAAGGTGTGTCGTAATATTGATCTTTAAGTATTTTCTCTGCATTTTCAGCATAGTAATCACAATTCGTTGCTGATTTTTCAACCTCAGCGATTGCTTCGGGAAGAATTTTACCCATTTCATTGGTAATAAGCAATCCCAATTCATCTTTGTTAGCTCTCAATATACCTGCCAATTTTTTCATTCTATCGGCTCTTTCCTGAAAAGTTGTAGTACGCCAATTCTTGAAAGCCAATTCCGATAATTGCAATTTCTGATCCAATTGAGCATTGGTCAAAACTTCATGCTCAGCAATAATGGATTGCGTAAACGGATTTATAGATTTAAATAATTTGACTGTATTATTCATTTTGTTTCCTTAATAATTTTACTAATCCAAAATAACGTTGTGCACTTTTATAAACCGTCATAGATATATTGGTTTTAGCATCAAAAATACTTTCCAAACATATATTTGGCTCCAATTAGTTCATTCAAATTTAATTAATCATTTACACAAAATATAATTATTTTGCTTTATCACCAATATCAAATTTGTTTCATGTACATCTGTTTCAACCAATCCAAATATCATTTTCCATCTAAGAAATATTATTCGATTCAAATGACTTTTATTAAAAATTAACCTTTAACCAAATCACCAAACTTTTTTTACTTGTTTAGTATTAATTGCTAAACCATTTTCAGAATATTTTAGATTTAGATTTTCAGAAAAACACACAAACCAAAAATAAAATTTACAAATAGAGATTGGAAACTAAACCTCAATATCCCTAAAGTAAAGTTTTTTTTGTAAATTTATTTCTCCAACCACTAAAGACCAATCATTTATGATACGAAAAGCTACTACTCAAGACTTAGATCAATTGACGAATCTCTTTGATCAATATGCTGTTTTCTATAAAAACCCATCCAATTACGAAAAGCATTATGCATATCTAAAGGAGCGATTAGAAAATAATGAGGCTATCATTTTTGTAGCTTCAGATGAAACTGATGAAGATAAACTTATTGGTTTTGCTCTAATTTATGTAACTTTTTCTTCATTGGCACTTAATAGAATCCTGATTTTAAATGACTTATTTGTCGACTCTTCTGCTCGAAAAAAAGGTATAGGTGAAAAATTAATTCTAAAAACTGTTGAATTTGCTAAAGAATTAGGAGCTCATGACATCCGATTAAGAACCGCAAAAAACAACACTGTAGCTCAAGGATTGTATCATAAAATGGGTTTTGTAAGAGAGGACTTTCTGTACAGTTATGACTTAGCAGTCAATTAATTAAAAAATGCGAAATAAAATAAAAAAAAGAGGATTCGTATTGAAATCCTCTTTTTTTTTTGAATAAAATCAAATTTAATTAATGGTATTATTTTGAAATACTTGATTAATTAATTCGAATATTTTTTCTTTATTAAGAGGTTTAGTAATATACCCTGAAAAACCGGCCTTCATGATACTTTCCTCCACTTCAGAAGAAGAGTGTGCCGTTTGAGCTATTACAATTCGATCTGGATTGACTTTTTTTATTATTTCAAAAGCTTCGTAACCATCCAGTACAGGCATTTTTATATCCATAAAAATTAAATCAATATTTGGGTCTGCCGCACTAATATCAACAACTTCCTGCCCATTTTTAGCTCTTAAAACAATATGGTTTTTCTTTTCCAATATCGTTTTTAGCAACAGAAAATTAATATTATCATCTTCAGCCACCAAAATGGTTTTGCTTTCAGACTCATTATACGCTATTTCTGGGACGCTATCATTTTCATCATGAGTCGTTTCATCATAATACAATGGAATAGTAAATTTAAAAACTGATCCGCCACCAAAAACCGATTCTACGGTAATTTCTCCTCCGAGCATTTCTACATAGGCTTTGGAAATTGACAATCCCAATCCTAAACCGCTGAGCGAAATAGAATAATCATCTTCTACTCTTCTGAAGCGATCAAATATTACTTTTAAGTCTTTTTCACTAATTCCAATCCCAGTATCTTCAACCCTAAATTCTAAAAATTTTTTATTTGGACAAATGCTATAACCAAACGCAACATGACCATTATCTGTGAATTTTATGGCATTAGTCAATAAATTAACGATAACTTGTTTCAATTTAATTTCGTCGGTCAAAACATCATTCGGTAGTTTAACGCTATTTTCCAGTTGGTAGAACTTTATGTTTTTATCATCCGGTATTGTAACTTTCAGTGTATTATATAATTCATTCAAACATTTTTCAATGTTCAATCCTTTAAATTTTGGCGCAATTTGTTTGGCATCAATTTTGGACATTTCAATCAAATCTTCAATAATAGACACTAAACTTTTGCCACTGGTATTTATGATTTTCAGATACTTCTTTTTGAAAGTATCACTTAATTTATCATCCATCAGTAAGTCTGAAAAACCAATAATAGCATTCATGGGAGTTCTGATTTCATGTGATAAATTGGCCAAGAAAGTCGATTTGAGTTTATCACTTTCTTCAGCTTTTTCTTTTGATTTTTCCAATTGGTATCGGTTCTTCCTATGATCTTCAAACAGATTACCAATATAACCAAATTCACCAGGCTCTTTTTTCAAGAGACTGATAGAAATTTCACGATCACTTTCTAAAATTGTAGTAATTAATTTCAAAGGTTTATAAACCCATTTTCTGGAATAATGAACTGCCGCAATAAGACTAATTAGAGTTACAATTACTATAATCAACAGCAACTCTTTGGTTTTTTCAAAATTGAGATGTGAAGGTCTTTCAAACAATAATTTGGCAACTACCATATTATCTGCATTTCTCAATTTTATTACAGAAGTTACCTTTTTATCCCCAATGGTATCCATATCTACTTTATCCAAAAGCTGAATTTTGGAGCTGCAGATATCTTCTAAATTTTTAAAATATTTTGGATCCAATAAACGAGCCATAAACATATAACCTGACGGCTTCGATTTTACTTTTTTAGGATCATTTGAAGCATGGATGGTCCCACCAAATATTTCGACAACTCCTTCAGGAACTCTCATATAGAACCGAGAAAATTTGGTTCTATATAGATGCATCATTGCTTCTTTGGGAATAAAATCTTTAGATTTAAAATTAGATTTTGAAGTATTGGCGATAAATTTTTTATCTAAATTATAAATTCCAATATAATCCACTTCGTAAGTAGGAAATTCATTTACTATATATCTATTAAACCATGAGATATCTTTTGACTTTGTGAAATTGACCAAAGCATCCCAATAGGTAAGATCATTTATCGTAACAATTTGTGTCTTTGAATTAAAGTCAAATAACCGATTTACCTCAGTTCTATACTGATCTGAATTGACTTTAAAAACGTCCTTTTCTTGCTGAACAGTGTATAAATAAAGAGATGTAAACAGCAATAAAAATAGCGAGCAAATCCCTATGATCAATAACACCAATTTAGAATAAGTCGTTAATTTTAATGTCAACTTCATTTAGTCAAGGGGATTATATCAAAAATAGAGTTGCAATATACTGTTTTATTTTACAACACAAAAAAATCCAACACTTTGAAGAGTTGGATTTTTGAGTTTAACAAACTAATTCTTTCCATTGTATTTCCTTAAAAACTCACGTGTTTTAAGGCCTGATTCTTTAAGATCCTCATCCTTCCATTTCCCTTCTGAGCTTGCAGATTTTTTTAACATGGAACAAGTTTCGTCTTTATCTGAAATAGACCAAGTGATCCAACTTAATTTTCTCGCTTCCATCCAATCGATGTATTCCTGCCATGCAACATAGTTCATCGGCCCATCTCCTGAAGCTTCCATCCCTGCTGATTCGGAGATAAAAATGGGTAAACCGCTCTTGATTGCTTCATCTGTTCGATCTCTAAGTTCTTTTCCATGTGTAGCCGCATAAAAATGCATAGTGTACATTAAATTATCATAGCCTTTTATAGGATCTGTCGCGGGCAAATTAACATCTTGATCCCATTTTGGGCTTCCAACCAAAATAATATTGTCTGGGTCGTTTGCCCGAATCACCTTTATTACTTCTTCGGCGTAAGCCTTAACTTCTGGCCAAGTTTCGTAGTCCGGCTCATTAAATACCTCATAGATTACATTTGGATATTTTCCGTATTTCTTGGAGATTTCGTCAAAATATTCCTTTGCTTCTTTTAAATTAATGTTATGGCTGTGCCAATCGATAATTACATAAATATCGGATTTAATAGCTCCTTTTATTACGGTTTCGATTTTTTCTTTGGAAAATTCTGGTTCTTTCTTATAAGAATGCTCACCTGCTTCGATACCCATTGCTGCGCGGACAACATTACATTTAAAATCTTTAGCCAACCAGTTTACTGCTTTTTCATTATAAAATCTGGGCCACATACTATGCCAGCCAAAACTTACTCCCCCTAAAACAATTGGATTTTGGTTTTTATCTACCAATTGTGTTCCTTTTACGCTGAGCTGTCCGTGCTTTTTAACAAATTGTGCGTTTGCCAAGCCACCACAGCTCAACGCAAGCAGAAATAAGACAATCTTTGATTTGAAATTCATATCTTTTGAATTAAGGAATCAATTTTAATGTAATTACATCATGAGAAGCAATATCGGCAGTGAAATTCTTTTTGGTCGTTCCCGTTTCTTTGTTTTTCCAAAGGTCTTTGATTTTGAATACTGTTTTATTGAAATCGGCTTCATAGCCAAAATCAGCATCTTTGATCGGATTTTTTTTCCAATCATAATTGATTTTTTTAGGAACATCAGATCTGTTCAAAAAGGTAATAGCCCAATTTCCATCGGATAATGGTTTTACCCAAACTTCCAATCCGTCTTCGGCAGAAAGTTTGAATCCTTGAATTCCCAATTTATCCTGATTTACGGCAATCAATTCTTTATTCGTTAAAATAGCCAAGGTTTCTTTGGACATTTTTCTAAAATCATTTCCGGCGATTAAAGGTGAAGCCATCATACACCACATCGCAAAATGGGTTTTATCTTCGGTATTGGTCATTCCGTCGCCCACTTCCATCATATCAAAATCATTCCAATGATCTGGGCCTGAAAACTTACGAATGTCTTTGCGCATTTCTGCAATTTTCATAAATCCCCATGACGACCAATTTCCTTCTTCGTGGTGGAACTCGCAATCAAAGCAAGGATAAATATCACCCGAAATTCTCCAAAGGTTCCCTATTGGTTTTCCCCAATTCCATACTTGAGTGTCACCCCATTCGCAAAGACTGAAAACGATAGGTCTTCCTGCAGTTTTAAGTGCATTGCTCATAGTTGCATAAGCCTCTGGAGCATTGATTCCTGCAGTGTTACACCAATCGTATTTAAGAAAATCAATTCCTAAGTTAGCATAAAAACGGGCATCTTGATATTCATAGCCACGTGTTCCTGGGTATCCAGCGCAGGTATGTGTACCGGCACAATTGTACAAACCAAATTTTAGTCCTTTGGAATGCACATATTCGATTAAGGATTTCATTCCGCTTGGGAATTTTATTGGGTCTGGAACTAGATTTCCATTGGCATCACGTTCTTTTGTCATCCATCCATCATCCAGTACAATGTAATTATAACCCGCAGCCACCATTCCTGTGGAAACCATAATATCGGCAGTTTCTTTTACTAGTTTTTCATCGATGTTGGTTTCGAAAGTGTTCCAAGAGTTCCAGCCCATTGGCGGTGTCATGGCTAAACCTTCAAATTTTCCAGTTCCTTGTTTATAAACATTTCCCTGTGAGAAACCTTGAATTGCAATACTGCTTAGAAGTAAGGAGAGAAGTAATTTTTTCATTTTTTATTTTTTCTTTTGTTATAGATTTTTGAAAATGTTAGCACGCAGATTTATCCAGATTTACGCAGATTTTTTAAAATCAAATGTCTTGTTTTGCAGGATTTGCGTGAGGGATGGCAGTGGAGCTCTTTTTTCTTTTCAATTGCCCCGGGTTTAAACCCGGGGCAATTGAAAAGAAAAAAAGCGGGAACGTACAGCCCGACCCTTGTGGTCACGCCCAAATTATATTAATTGTTCGTTGCATTTATTTTTATTTCGACTTTTTTAAGTCCGCTGCTGGTTGCTGTTAAAGTGATTTGGCCCGCTTCGCCAGTAGTTTGAATGATAACCTGAGCCAAACCGTTAAACAATTTGCGTTTATAATTTTCGGCTTTGGTAATAATTTGAATCGTTCCTGGGTTTTGATTTACCACATCCCATTTGTATTTTTTCAATAAGGGCTGGGCAATAATTGCAATGCTATTTTTGCCTGAATGCAGTATTTTTTTCTCTAATACAAAGGTGTCTCCTTTTTTGTTTTCGGGAATTTCATTGCTGATTTTATGTCCGTTGATAAAAACAGACTGCTTTTTGCCAAGACTGTTGTAAAACAAACTGATCGTTGTTTCGTTGTAATTCGCCGGCAATTCGAACTCGGTTCTGTAAACGACTGCTTTTACTTTTTTGCCAAAAATAGTATCTCTGTCGTCTGTAAAGGCTTTTTGCCAAGATTCGGTTGCTACATTTTCTTGAGTTTCTTCGGAAACATTAAAATCGGCTACTATTTTTTCTTTCAGATTTTCAATATTCAAAACGGTGTTGGTTTCTAAATATTGGTCGGGTTCAAGTGAAGTCGGATTTCCGTTTCCTACACCGATAATTTTTCCCGGTCCTGTGATTGAAAAGGTTACTTCGTTATCAGCAATTGGCACAGAAAGTCCTGATTTATCTTTGGCACTGACCGTAATCATAGCGATATCATTTTTGGCAACTTCTATATTATTTTTATCAGACGCTAAATTTAAAACAGTTGCTACTCCAGTAGTTTTTACAACATCGGTTATGATTTTCTTTCCGTTTTTGTACCCGACAGCTTCAAGCGTTCCGGGAGTATAGTTGACATTCCATTCCAGATGCCCATCCTTCTCCATTGTTTTTTTGCCTAAACTTTTCTTATTTAAAAAAAGTTCCACTTCGTCACAATTGCTATACGCCCAAACTTCGATATTTTGATTCTCCTTTCCTGCCCAGTTCCAGTGAGGTAACAGATGCAAAACAGGCTCGTTTTGCCACCACGCCTTTAAGTACCAAGCAGTGTCTTTATAAAATCCACATTGGTCCACCATTCCGAAATAAGAACCTGTGGAAGGATATTCAAATGGAGTTGGTTCCCCTCGATAATCAAATCCTGTCCAAATGAACATTCCTGACAAATACGGACGGGAATTATAGTGTTTCCAGCCTTGTTCTATACTAATAAAACTAGAGCTTGGCGCTTTATCATAAGCTGGCATGATGTGTTTTTGATTGTCACGATAATATTCGCCTCGAGTGGCATTAGTACTTCCTTCTTCGGTTCCCCAAATGCATTGATTTGGGAATAATTTATGCTGCTCATCGGTGTTTTTATTCACGATATAATTGATTCCCAGCAGACCCATAACTGTTGTAATTCCGTTACTGCCAATCCCACCACTAAAAGCGGCTGTTGCAGGTCTGGAAGCATCAATCGATTTCACATAAGACTGCATGGAACTGGCAATTCTGGCACCTACAATATCATTTTCAATTCCCCATTCTTCATTTCCGATACTCCAACTAATGATTGATGGATGGTTTCTATCGCGTTCGATCATTTTTTTTACATCTGTTAGGTGCATTTCTGTGCTTCCCATTAACCGATTCTCGTCAATTACTAGTATTCCTAAACGGTCACAAGCTTCAAGCAATTCGGGAGTTGGCGGATTGTGTGAACAACGATAGGCATTGCTACCAAAGGATTTTAATGTTTTGATTCGGAAATCCTGCAATGCATCCGGCATGGCCGATCCTACTCCCGCATGATCCTGATGATTGTTTGTCCCTTTAATTTTGACATGTTTTTCGTTAAGAAAAAAACCTTCATTGGCATCAAAACGGATAGTTCGGATTCCAAAAGTCGTTTGGAAAGTATCCACTAATTTATCCTCTTCATAAACCGAAGTAATCATTTTATACAAATAAGGATTTTCAAGCGACCAAAGCGTAGCATTCTGTACTGTTAAATCTGCTGAAAAGTCCTTGGTTTCTCTTGGATTTAAACTGCAGGAATTAATTGTTTTTTCGGAAACACTTTTCCCAGTGGCATCAAAAACAGTTTGGTTTATTTTGAATGATTTTCGAGTTTTTCCTTCGTTTGTAAGTGTTACTAATCCGTTAATTGTTGATGTATTGTCTTTTGTTTTTGTTTGCACAAAAGTGCCGTTATCCGGAACATGAAGCTCATTGGTTTTATTAAGCCAAACATGACGATAGATCCCTGCGCCTTCATAAAACCAACCTTCTTCCATGGTTGCGTCTACACGAACGGCGATTGTATTTTCGCCTCCATAATTAATATAATCGGTGATATCATATTCAAAACCTAAATAACCGCTGTCTTGATTTCCTAAATAATGTCCGTTTACCCAAACAATAGAATTACGAAAAACACCATCGAATGCGATATGAATTCGGCGTCCCAAATCACTTTCGGGAATGGTAATTTTTTTTCGGTACCAACCGATGCTTTTATCTGGAAAATTTCGGCCAATTGCTTTGAATCCGTGGCTAAAACTAGCTTCATTGCTAAAACCTTGTTCTACTGCCCAATCATGAGGAAGATCCAGCTTTCGCCAAGAACGGTCATCAAAAGAAGCATTAGCAGCGCCATCTCCAAAACCTGCTTTTGCCAAATACGAAAAATAAGCCGTTCCAGTATTAAAATCTTTCTTCGTATCTGATGGATGACCAAAAGCAAATTTCCAATCTTTATCTAGTGAAATATGTTCTCTATTTTTGACACTTTGTGCCAAAACTGAGAAGTAAAAACTAAAAAAAACAATCAGTAAATGTGATTTAAGAATCTTCATTGCATAAGAATAAAATGTTAAAATAAAAGCAATCCCTAATTGCTCAGATTAGGGAATGCACTAAAAAATAACCAAATAAAAAAATTAAACTAAAGTCATTATTATTAATAATTACAATCAAAAAAAGCTTTTTAATTGATCTGTATATTATTATCTATTTATTTATTGATTTCGAATGTCTTAGGCGCTGCGTCTTTCACAATTGCCATTATAGCAATGGAGCTGTTTTTGTTTTTTATTTTTCCAAGGTGTTTTACTTCACCTCTTATAAAAAACCCTGATTTTTGATAAGGTTGCCAAGAATATTTACCGTTTTTATTGCCTAAAAGGACACTTCCAAAATTAGAATCCAATCGAGTATATTGTGGCTTGAATCCATACTGGTTTCCACCTAAAATGATATCCAAAATACCATCGTTATTTACATCTAGTGTACAAATGGTATTTACACTCGAAAACTGTACTTCTTTAGGCAGTATTTGTATTTGAAATTTACCATTCCCCTTATTAATTGCGATACAACTTTCTTGTGTTGTCACCTTTTTTTGTATTGACTTGTCTATAACTTCTTTCGAAAATATATCTTGAAACGATTTTGTAGCATATTCGGCATAACTTAAATTATGTTTCTTAATGGATGGAATTTGACTTGCCAATTCTTTCTTTAAATTAATAGTCAAATCACGTCCGCTAATTGTTCTGGTTGCAATTTGCTCAATTGTACCATTATCATCGAAATCATTAATAAATAATTTCAGTGGATTTTCGTTTGTTGCTTTATAAGACGAATTAGTTCCTTTATTTCCTAAAATAAGATCTTTTTGTCCATCATTATTTAAATCCACACAGGAAACTGCATTCCAAAAGCCCGAATAATTAGACAAATTTGATTTGAATTCAACCAATTTTTTTCCAGTATTTTTGAAAATTACTGGCGCAGACCAATCGCCAACTAAAATTAAATCTTTTTTGCCATCGTTATCAATATCTTCCCAAATTGCATCAGTCACCATTCCAACTTGGTTTAATTTGAATGCTATTATGTCTGTACTATTTTTAAAATTTCCTTTGCCGTCATTTTCTAATAATAAATGTTTGGGATCGATTCCATATACACCTGGAACACTTCTGCTGCCAATAAATACATCAATATCCCCGTCATTATCAAAATCAGTAGCCGTTATTACTGCCACATTATTATTTGTTGTTGGAATATTAGTCTTGCTTTTTATAAAATGCCCCTTCCCGTTATTTAAATACAAACGGTTTTTATAATTAGCTTGATCTGCTTTTTCATTTCCACCAGATCCGACCATTAAATCCAAATCTCCATCAATATCTACATCAAAGAAACTAGCAGCTGTATCTTCAAAATCTGAATCATTATCTAAGTCAATTTGTTTTGTTATTACAAAATTGTTGTTGCCTTTGTTTATGTATATTTTTCCCGAAGCCCCTTTTGCACCACCAATGTAAACATCATCGTTTCCATCTCCATTGATATCTCCTACGGCTAACGAAGGCCCTTCTTGAGACAACATTTTTGAAATTAACCCTTCATAATCAAAATCGATATAATCATTTTCTTTGTTAGGAAGTAAAGAATTTGCTTTTTCTGTAAACAAATGTTTTGGCAGTATTTTATTAAATATATAATCTGCTTTTGCCTTATTAATATCTAATTTTAAAGTAGTATTTGCTGTTACTTTTTTTATTGTTTGACATTTATTATTAGGCCATATCACTTGCAAAGAGTCAATTTTTTTGTTTCCAATACCAAAAACTAAACTATAATCCATTGAAGATTGAAAACCTCTGGAAGGCATCAATTCTTGTTTTATTATTTCCTTTCCTGAAAATAAATTAACAGTACTCCCAACAGCAAATTTGTTCTGAGAATCACCTTTTAGTTGCACTTTTACAAAATGATTGCTTTTCTTTTTTTGTGAATTATTTTGATAAACAAACGATTCCATATTGACATTGTTTACCACTAAATCAAGATCCCCATCGTTATCAAGATCTCCATAAGCAGCGCCATTTGAAAAACTCGGCATATCTAATCCCCAATTTTGTGCCTCATTTGTAAAAGTTAGATTTTTATTATTTTTGAATGCATAATTAGAAACAGGCGTACTTGACATTTTATTGATTATAGTTTCTAATTCTTCTTTTTTGCCACTTCGAACCATCTTTTGAATAAAACTATTGGCAAAAAAATCCATAAAGTCTTGATTAGTCAAGTCGTGATAAATACCATTACAAACATAAATATCTTTATAACCGTCATTATCCATATCAAACAGCAGTGCACTCCAACTCCAATCGGTTCGGGAAACACCTGCAAAATTGGCAATTTCGCTAAATGTATTATTCCCATTATTCAATTGTAATGTGTTTTGCATAAACTGATTGTAGAAATCAAGATTTAATTTTCGGGTAAATAAATCATAATTTTCAAAACTTGTAGTCGTTTTAAGGCGGTCGTCCGGTTCTGGCAACATATCCGTAACGAATATATCAGCTAGTCCGTCATTATTAATATCCGCCATATCTAAGCCCATTGAAGATTGACTGATATGACTTACTTTATTTTGCAACTCTTCGGTAAATGTTCCGTTTTTATTGTTGATATATATGTAGTCTCTTTCATAAAAATCATTGGATATATAAATATCTGGATATAAATCCCCATTTAAATCCCCAACAGCAACACCTAATCCAAATCCGATAAGGCTTCCATAAATACCTGCTTCTTGACTTACATCTGTAAATTTACCGTTGTCATTACGCATTAATTTATCGCCGCCGCCTTTTAGTATTTCAGGCACATCCCAATCTTTATCGCGTAATTCTCTTTTATTAGAGTAATTTAGACTGCTTACTGGTATAAAACTGTTATTTAGAATATAAACATCGAGATCTCCATCTTTGTCATAATCAAAAAAGGTTGCATTTGTAGTTATACCTGTATTTGCTAAATTATATTCTGCTGCATTTTCAATAAAAATATTATTTCCTTTATTGATGAACAGTTCGCTTTTTTGGTTTTCGGCATTCTCATTTCCTGCTGAGCAAACGTAAATATCTAATAATCCATCAGCATTAATATCAACCATCGTAACTCCTGTTGACCAAGAGTTATTCCCTTGTATACCTGCTTTTTGCGAAATATCTTCAAATTTAAAATTTCCTTTATTTAAAAACAGTTTGTTACTACCTTGATTCGATGAAAAAAACACATCTGATAAACCATCATTATTGATATCACCAATAGCAACACCACCTCCATTATAAAAATTTCTATAATTAAAAAGATTCATTTTCTTTCCGTTCGTTACTTCATTAACAAAAGTAATCCCCGTTACAGAAGCATCCATTTTAGTAAACAGAGTATCTTCGTTTTGTTTTGAACAACTTGAAAAAACAAAAAACAAAACCAAGAATGAAGCAAATTTTTTTAGCATATTAAAATTATTTTATAACAATTATTTTTTCAAGATCATACATAACAACTATTCATTAACTTATAAAAAAAGAGGGTAAAAAATACCCTCTTTTAGGAATCTAAACAATATTAAACCAAATTAATAACCAGGATTTTGTTTTAAATTTTTATTCACATCTAGTGCATTTTGAGGAATTGGAACTAAATCATGTCCTGCAGGAATCGTAACATTGAATCTATCCTTAATGTATTTAACATGATTTCCTGTTCTTCTTAATAAATACCATAATGAAAACTCTCCTGCCAACTCATGTCTGTATTCATTTAAAATAGCCTCATCCAGATTAGCAGTAGGTGCAGTTGTCAATCCTGCTCTATTTCTAATTTTCATTAAATATTCTACAGCTTTGGTGTCATTACCAAGTTTATGATAACATTCTGCTTGGCTAATTAAAACTTCGCCATATCTCATAATAATAAGATTTTGACCACCAAATAAATTTGGATAACTCCATCCTTGTACTTTTGGGTCTCTCCATGTTTTCACATTATAATAACCAGTTCTACCGCTAGATGCTGTTTCTCCTGGGCCATACCATGGTGCATCAACAGTACCACAAGTATTCATTCCACCATATTCTGCAATTATATTTTCATATTCAGAAATTTTTATAAGTGGATCAGGATGTGTTTCACCAGGTCCTATAACAGTAGCCGCTTTTCTTGAGTCACCAGGTTCAAATGAGTCATGTAAGACTTTTGTAGAAGCTGCATATCCACCACCTTTACCCACTTCAGCAGGCATACAAAATGATTGTAAAAAAGTAACATTATCATCACGTCCCCATGACAAATCACCTACTGCATCATTAAATTGCAATTCAAATAAAGATTCTTTACCGTTTCTATTTATAGTGGCATGAATATCAAGAAAATTTGCTTCTAAAGCAGCATGTCCTTCTATTGCTTCATAAGCCTTTGCCGCTTTATCATATTGTTTTAACCACATATAGGCATTTCCAAGATAAGCGTAAGCTGTAGCTTTTGTTGCTCTACCTTTGTCTATAGCGTCATATGTCCATGGCAATTTAGTAACTGCTTCTTCCATGTCTTTAGCAATTTGAGTAAAAACTTCATCTTGTGTATTTCTTGGGGCATAATCATTTACACCATCTGAAGGTGAAATTACAACTGGAACACCCCCAAAATTTGAAGCTAAAATAGTGTACATAATACCTCTAACTGCCAAACATTCTCCTTGCAATCTATTCCCTAAATTCGCACTAACTTTACCAGCTTCTATAGCTTCAGGTAATTTTGCTAACGCCATATTTGCTCTACCAATACCAATATAATGACTTTCCCAAAGCGCATTAAACGGCGCAAAAGTTGAAGGTATTTCATATCGTTGAAAGAAAGTATCTGCTCCAACATTCAAAAGGTCTTGCGACAAGAAGTTTGCAGGGTAAAACAATGCTTTAGTATTATATTCGGCACTTTTTTCTCCTTGAAACGTATCATATACTCCAGAGATAGCTGCAGTTGCAGTATTATCATTTGAGAAAACAATTTCGCCGTTAATACCATCTGTTTTTTCATCTAGCAAGAAGTTCTCAGAACAACTTGAAGAAATCAATATTGCAAAAGCTAAAAATGTTTTTGCTATCTTAATTTTATTATTTTTTTTCATTTCTAATGTTTTTTTAAAATTGTAAGTTTAAACCTAAAGTAAATGATCTAGATACTGGATAACTACCAAAATCAATTCCTCTAGTTTGCACACCACCTGTAGTACCGTTTTGATCAGAAACTTGACCAATTTCTGGATCCCATCCTGTGTATTTAGTAAAAGTTAATAGGTTCTGACCACTCACATAAATATTTAAGTTTGACATACCCAATTGACTTATTATACTTTCAGGCAGTGAATAACCAATTTTTAAATTTCTTAATCTTAAGTAAGAACCATCTTCTATAAAGTGATCGGAAGCTCTATTATTTTTATTTGCATCAATCAAAGTTGCTCTTGCATATTCATTTGAAGTTCCTGCTCCTCTCCAATAGTTATTGTAATAATCAACACTAATATTTGTATATCCGTTACTTATACCATAACCACCTGCAGTTTCTTGCTCAACACGAGTATAATTAAGAATTTCATTTCCGTAACTACCATTAAAATCAACACCCAAAGAGAATTTTTTATATTTTGCATTGAAACTAAAACCACCGTAAAACTTAGGAATTGGACTTCCAATAACTGTTTTATCCTCAGCTGTTATTTTGCCATCTCCATTAACGTCTACAAATTTTCTATCTCCAGGTACAGTAGCTGAATTTTGATAAACTCCACCATCAGCACCTGCATTCAAAGCATCAATTTCTGCTTGATTCTGGAAAATACCAGCTGCTTTGTAACCATAAAAAGATCCAACATTACCGCCAACGTATGAACGCGTAATATCTTGCCAATCATCAACAAAAGATGGAGCAAATTGAGAAGTAAATTTTACAAATTCTTCTCCACCAAGACTAGTGATTTCGTTTTCAATTGTAGTTAAATTAGCTGAAACATCCCAAGTAAAATCACCATTAGTTTTTCTATATCCTAATAAAAACTCAAAACCTTTATTCTCAATATTTCCAGCATTTACTGGTCCTGAAGTAAAACCTGTTTGGGCTGGTTTTGTTTGATACAACAAGAAATCTTTAGATTCTTTATTGAAATAATCTACTGTAAAATAAACTTTTCCATCAAATAATTCTCCATCAATACCTAAATCAGTTTGAAGTTGAGTTTCCCATTTTAAAGAACTATTAGCTAATCCTGTTGGCGCTAGACCTGGCGAAAGTTGTCCGCCAAAAGTATATCCAGCATCATCACCATTTATACCGTTAGCATAAGTAGTTTGATAAAGGAAAGGCCCAATTCCTTTATAGTTTCCAGTTTCACCGTAGCTTCCTCTTAATTTCAATACATTAAATACACTTCCTTTCATGAAAGCTTCTTCATCTATATTCCAACCTGCACCTGCAGAATAAAAAGGAGAATATGGATCTTCTAAAAATCGATCTCCAACACCATCTCTTCTTGCAGTTGCCGTGATGTAATATTTATTATCATAGCTATAATTGAATCTTGCAAATTGACTCGCCAATGTACTAGTACGAGTATATCCGTTTGTATAATCAATTTTTCCAGCTGCTGATAAATCTCTAATATCATTACTTAAAAAATCTGAACCTCTAGTAGATAAAACTTCATTAGTACCTCTTTGAGCAGAAACCCCTCCCAACAAATTGAATTTACTTTTACCAAAAGATTTTGTATACTCCAATAAACCTTCAGCCATCCAATCATTATACACATTGTGTGTAATGGCATAAGTCGCATTTGCTCTATTATCAGCATTTGCAGAACTACGGAAATAAGATGGTAAAAATTGAGCTCTATTGTCACTTATAGTAGTAAAACCATAATTAGCTTTTGCATTCAATCCAGGGATTATATCATACTCAACACCCAAATTAGCTTGCGTCGTATATTTAGCATTATCATTATCTTGGTCTAAAGCCAGACCCAAAATATTTGTACTTGTAGCAAATTGACTTACGTCTCTAAAAGCACCATACAATCCATTATCATAAGGTAAATTTGTTCCTGTTGTATTAGATAAATAAGGAACATTTGTAAAAACCTTTGCTAAATTATCGTATCCACCACCTAATGGCGTATAAGTAGATTGTTTGTTATATTTAATGTCAGCTTTTGCTTTAAATTTATCTGTGATATCATATTCACCTTTTAAACCTAAATTCCATTTTTTACTTGAAGCCCCTATAACAATACCATCTTCATCTGTAAGACCAGCTGTTAAAGCAACTCTAATTTTATCACTTCCACCTCTAATAGAAACATTATGTCCGTATCTAACTGCAGTTTGATAAGCATAATCTTGCCAATCAACATTCGTTAAACCAGCACCCGAGTTTGCCCATTCTGGAAGTGTTGCCACGCCTTGTGCTGTACCTAAATCGTTTGCGAATTTAGCAAACTGATTAACGTTCAACATATCAATTTTTTTATGTAGGTCACCTGTACTTAACCAACTGCTAAGTTCGACAACCATAACTCCTTTTTTGGCGCTTTTAGTTTGAACAATTACAACACCATTACTCGCTCTAACCCCATATAAAGCAGAAGCTGATGCATCTTTCAAAATAGAAATAGATTGAATATCATTCGGATTCAAATACGAAATATCTTCTACAGGATATCCATCAACTATATATAGTGGAGATGTACTTCCAAAAGAACCAACTCCACGAATATTTACTGACATTCCTGATCCAGGAGCACCAGAATCTTGTGTTACTTGCAAACCAGCAACTTTACCTTGCAAAGCTTGATCTACTGATGTTACTGGCATACTAGTCAATTTTTCTGAACTAATTACACCTACTGCACCTGTTAAATCTTTTTTGGTAGTTTTTCCATAAGCTACAACTACAACATCTTCCAACTGGTTAGAAGCAGATACAAGAACAACGTTTACTTTTTCTTTTCCATTAACATTAACTTCTTGTAAAGCATAGCCTATAAACGAAAAAACTAAAACGTCTGTAGCTTTCAGACCGCTTAATTTATAATTTCCGTCAAAATCAGTTGTTGTACCATTGCTACCTCCCTTTATAGTAACATTTACACCTGGTAAAGAGCCTTCAGCATCCTTTACAGTACCTGATACGCTCGTTTGAGCAAACGTAAAGCTACTCGCTAATAGGAAAAACGACATCAACAGAAGCATCTGGTAATTGAACTTCCAATGAATCAAATTAGATAATAATCTTTTCATAATAAAAATTTGTTAGTTAAGTTCAATAATATCCAAATGGCTATTTCGGATATTATCATTGGTATTAATTAGTGTTATTTATAATTAACAAATCTATAACAGTACTTAACATCAAATTAATATTATTATATCATTTACTAATAATATTTTTTCAAAATGAAAATATAATTACATATAAAAAAATTATAATCAGAATTTTTTAAATTATTACTATTTATTACCTATAATATATATCATATAGTTAATTTCGAAATAAAAAATGCTTCCTGAAAGACTCTCGCAGGAAGCATTTTAGCAAAAAAAATGATGTGTATTATAAGATTCTCTTTAATCCTGAAAAATCATCGCGGTATTGACTAGGAGTACATTTTTTAAAAGCCTTAAAACTTCTATTAAAATTAGCTATATTATTAAACCCCGACTTGAAGGCAACCTCCGAAATACTTAGGTCTTTCTCCACTAACCACCTGGCTGCGTAACCAATTCGGATGTCATTAATATAATTGACAAATGTTTTTCCAGTACGTTTTTTTATAAATCTATTAAAAGAAATCGTCGTCATATTTGCCACACCTGCCACTTCTTCCAATGATAATTTTTCGGCAAAATTCTTTTGAATATAATCATAGATCAATTTCATTTTATCATACTCTTCAAAAGTATCATTTTCAACGGTAAAAGTTGACAAAAGCCTTTGATTACGGGAGTTTGCAAGATCATACAATATAGAAATGATCTCCAAGAAATAGTCCATACCATCCAACTTGGATATCTTTATTAACCTTGGAGTAAGCATTTCGGCCACTTGATTTGAAAATAAAATACCATGTACAGAACGATTAAACATCTCCTTTATAGGTGTCATAATTCGTCTTGACAACAAAAACTCATGAAAAAGATCATTATGAAATTGAATGGTTATCTCGTGAATTTCTTTGTTTTTGCATTTATTCAATTCCCAACCGTGGTACAAATTAGGACCAACCAACACCAACTCTATATCGTCAATCTCTTCTATATTGTCGCCTACAACACGTTTCACACCTTTTCCGTTCAATATAAAATTGATCTCAAATTCAGGATGATAATGTACAGGATAATCAAACTCATCTTTAACTCTGTCAAAAACCAAAAAACTATCTTGTGCTGCAAGTGGAACTATTTCTCTATGAAAATTTTTAAAAGCGCTCATAATTCATTTTTTTATTTGCAATAATAAGATATAAAATTGACAAAATAATATTAACCCAAAAGATCTTATTGCTATATCTTTGAAAAATGGATTTATACTTTTAAAACTAAAAATATCTTAAAAAAATATAAATCATTTTAAAGCCGTTATTTTTTTAACATTTTGACAAAAAATTAATAAAAATATAAAATTGCAACTTTAAAATTTTAATCATTTGATATTCAATCCGAATTGATTTTTATTTTATTTTAAGCCAATAAAAACTCATTACAACAGATATGACAAAAACAAGCTATATATCCTCACTTTTTTTAATTTTTAACATATTTTACTCCTGCTATTCACAGAACAGTGATACTAAATTATCATTATCTGATAAAAAATCTACCAAAAACACTATACAGTTGTATCAAAATTTACAAAAAACTATCAATAAAGGCATTTTATTTGGTCATCAAGATGATTTGGCATACGGTGTAAACTGGAAATATGAAGAAGGAAGAAGTGATGTAAAAGATGTCGTTGGAGATTACCCAGCGGTTTACGGATGGGATTTAGGGGGACTTGAAACCAAGTCAGATAAAAATATAGACGGCATTCCTTTTGACAAAATGAGACAATATATAATTGACGGATACAACAGAGGAGGTATTATCACTATCAGTTGGCATTCTAATAATCCTTTAACAGATGGGAATGCTTGGGACACTACTCCAAAATCATTGGCTTCTGCTTTACCTGGAGGTCAAAGTCATGAAAAATATAAAGCTTGGCTGGATGAAGCTGCAAAATACATCTTAACTTTAAAGGATAAAAAAGGGAATCTAATTCCTTTATTGTATCGTCCGTTTCATGAACTTACTGGAACTTGGTTCTGGTGGTGCAAAAACAATGGAAGCCCTGAAGAGTTTAAAAACCTTTGGAAATTCACTATTGATTATTTTCAAAAGAAAGGAGTTCACAATTTAATTTACGTGTACAACACTGCCGATTTTAATTCGAGAGAAGATTTCTTAGAATACTATCCAGGCCCCGAATATGCTGATATTTTAAGTTTTGACAAATACATTTACAATGATCCTTTGAAAGACAATTCTTTTGTGAAAAATTGTCAAAGACAATTTGGAATAATCGCCCAAATTGCCAAAGAGCAACATAAAATCATTGCTTTTGCAGAAACGGGTTACGAAGCCATTCCATATGATAAATGGTGGACAGATACTTTAATGAAAGCTATGGGGTCCTACAAAATATCCTATGTGTTGGTTTGGAGAAATCACGGATGGCAGGAGAAAGAAAAAAAATTCCATTATTATGCTCCGTTCAAAGGACAAGTAAGTGAAAAAGATTTTATCCAATTTTACAATCTAGACAACATTCTTTTTGAAAAAGATGCCGCAAAAATAAACCTTTATAAAAAATAAAACCATGACAACAAACCCCAAGAAAGTAATGGATTCTAAAATCAGTTTAAAAGAAAAAGTTGGCTACGGATTAGGAGATGCTGCTTCCTCCATGTTTTGGAAAATTTTCAGCATGTATCTGATGTTTTTTTACACCGATGTCTTTGGGATAGCGCCTGCCGTGGTTGGAACTATGTTTTTGATTACCCGAATTTGGGATTCCTGTTTTGATCCATTGGTTGGAATTATTGCGGACCGTACCAAAAGCCGTTGGGGAAAATTCAGACCGTATTTATTGTGGACAGCGATTCCATTTGCCATAATTGGAGTACTGACTTTTTATACCCCAGACTTTGATGAAAAAGGAAAAATAATATATGCTTACGTTACTTATTCATTAATGATGATGGTATATTCAATAATCAACGTGCCATATGCTTCTTTGCTTGGAGTAATGTCTGGTGACCGAAAAGAACGCACTACTCTTTCCTCCTATCGTATGGTTTTTGCTTTTGGCGGAAGCTTATTAGCCCTTTGGTTAATTGAACCATTGGTAAATCATTTTGGAGGAAGTTTAAACTCAAAAACAGGCTGGTTATACACTATAATCGTTTTTGGAATCATCACTACAATTTTCTTTTGGTCTTGCTTTTTTCTAACCAAAGAAAGAGTACAACCTATAAATGATGAAAAACCAAATTTAAAAGAAGATTTAAACGACCTTCTTAAAAACAGACCTTGGTGGATTTTACTAGGTGCCGGAATTGGCGCTTTGGTATTCAATTCTATCCGTGATGGGGCCGCGGTTTATTATTTCAAATATTATGTAAGCAGTACTGTGAGTTATAGTTTCAACATTTTGGGAGAAAATTTTGCGATGACTCCAACCACTCTTTACTTGGTATTGGGACAAGCCGCAAACATCATCGGTGTGATTGCAGCTACTCCAATCGCCAACAAAATTGGTAAAAAGAAAACCTTTTTTGGGGCTATGGCACTTGCCGCTATTTTAAGTATCTTTTTCTATTATATCGGAAAAGAAAATATTGTACTGATTATGGTTTTCCAAGTAATGATTAGTATTTGCGCAGGTTGCATCTTCCCATTAATCTGGTCCATGTATGCTGATAGTGCAGATTATTCCGAGTGGAAACAAGGCAGAAGAGCCACTGGTCTTATCTTTTCAGCTTCCTCGATGTCTCAAAAATTTGGTTGGACAATCGGCGGTGCTGCAACTGGATGGCTTTTAGGATACTTTGGCTTCCAAGCAAATGTAGTGCAAACTATCACTGCACAAAACGGAATATTACTAATGCTAAGTATACTTCCGGCAATTGCTGCCGCACTATCAGTACTTTTCATTCTATTCTATCCTTTATCTGAAGAAAAACTACAGACCATTGAAGACGAACTTAATGACAAAAGAAATTTAAACAAATAATACTTGATTTTAGAAAATTCAGTTATGAGCACTACAAAAATAAATACCGATTTAAAACAAATAAAAATCGAACTCGACAAACAATTCAATGCTTTAATTCAAACAAAAAACGAACCACAAGAAGGTATTGGAAACGGAATATACACTCGCTACAAAAACCCCATTTTAACTGCCGCACACACACCACTGGAATGGAGATTTGATTTTAATCCAAATACAAATCCATTGCTTTTGGAAAGAATTGCCATAAACGCGACATTCAATGCTGGAGCCATAAAATGGAATGACAAATATATCCTCGTGGCTCGTGTGGAAGGTGCCGACAGAAAATCTTTCTTTGCCATTGCCGAAAGTCCTAATGGTATTGATAATTTCAAATTTTGGGACAAACCTTGTGTGATTCCCCAAACTGAAGAACCAGACACCAATGTGTATGATATGCGTTTAATAAAGCATGAAGACGGATGGATTTACGGTATTTTTTGTACTGAAAGAAAAGATCCATCAGCACCAAAAGACGACACCAGTACCGCTATTGCCAATGCAGGAATTGTACGTACCAAAGATTTAATCAACTGGGAAAGATTACCTGATTTGATTTCGAATACAGGACAACAACGTAATGTGGTATTGCACCCTGAATTTGTAAACGGAAAATATGCTTTGTACACTCGTCCGCAAGATGGTTTTATCGATGTAGGAAATGGTGGTGGAATTGGACTTGGATTTGTGGAAGACATGACCAATCCAGTTGTAAATGAGGAAAAAATCATTTATGGAAAACAATACCACACTGTATATGAATTGAAAAATGGTCTGGGACCAGCACCAATCAAAACTGAAAAAGGTTGGTTGCACTTAGCTCATGGAGTTCGTAATACTGCCGCCGGTTTGCGCTATACTCTGTACATGTTTATGACGGATTTGAATGACATTGCAAAAGTAACTCATGCTCCTGCAGGACATTTTATGGCACCAGAAGGCATAGAAAGAGTTGGAGATGTTTCCAATGTTTTATTTTCTAATGGATGGATCGAAGACAATGACGGAACTGTTTATATCTATTATGCTTCCTCAGATACCAGAATGCATGTAGCGGTTTCATCTGTAGATAAACTTGTGGATTATGTTATAAATACACCCGAAGACACCTTAACTTCTGCGGGTTCTGTCAATACAATTATCAAACAAGTGAATAAAAATAAAGAAATTTCATAATTGTGCAAACCGATTTAAAAAATCTAAAAACAGAATTAAAGCTTGAGCTTCAAAGTATTCTTTCCTATTGGATGGAAAACACTATTGATCAAAAAAACGGAGGTTTTATTGGTCAAATAGATTACAATAACAACACAAACAATGAAGCAGAGAAAGGGTCTGTATTGAATGCAAGATTACTATGGACCTTTTCTGCAGCTTATAAAATTTCAAAGAACAAAGAACATTTAGATACAGCAAAACGTGCTTTTGAATACATTTCAGAACACTTTTACGACACTGAATTTGGAGGTATTTTCTGGAGCGTCAATTATAACGGAACTCCAAAAGACACCAAAAACCAAATTTATGCTTTGGCCTTTGCCATTTATGGATTAAGTGAATATTATTCGGTTGCCAAAGATGAAAAAGCATTGGATATTGCGATTGCGTTATTCCAAAAAATTCAAGAACACAGTTATGACGCTGTTAACGGTGGATATCTGGAAGCATTTACCCGCGACTGGCAACCTATTGAAGATTTACGCTTGAGCGAAAAAGATGCTAACGAAAAGAAAACAATGAATACCCATTTGCATATCGTAGAAGGATATGCAAATTTATATACCGTTTGGAAAGACGAATCATTACTAAAGGTCATTGTTGAATTATTGGTAACTATCGAAAAATACTTTATCAATACTGAAACTGGGCATTTAAGATTATTTTTTGATGAAAATTGGGTAGAAAAGAAAGACGTTATCTCCTATGGACATGATATTGAAGCAGCTTGGCTTTTATTGCAATGTGCCGAAATTTCTGAAGATTCGACATTAATTGCCAGTTATAAAAAACACGCCATTCAAATTGCGGATGTTACCAAAGAAGGAATAGATTCAGATGGCGGATTATGGTATGAATACGATCCCGAAACCAAAGAATTGATGGCCGAAAAGCATTGGTGGCCACAATCCGAATTGATGATTGGTTATTTTACTGCTTGGCAACTTTCCGGAAAACAGGAGTACTTGGACATTGTTTTCAAAAACTGGGACTTCACTCAAAAGTATATTATTGACAAAGAAAAAGGAGAATGGTTTTGGGGAATCTATGCGGATTATTCCACTATGGAAAAAGACAAAGCTGGTTTCTGGAAATGCCCTTACCACAATGGTAGAGCCTGTATTGAATTAATTCACCGAATTTAATGTGACTCATTGTGACAATAGTTTTTTAGAAAAAAAAAGCAAATACAAGTTTAGAGCAAAAGGCCTTATAATTTGTGTAAATAAGATCATAAACGGAATGCCCTAGCCCTGATAGTAGTAAAAAGCCCGGAGTCAGGTTGACTTAAATTTTTTGTGTTTGAAAAGCGACTGAAAGAAGCTCTTTCAAGCACTCAAAAATTTTATCAACCTGATGAGGACTTGAAGCGGATAGCAGGATTAAGCTCCAGAAAATAAATCAAATTAATTATGAAGAAATCAGCATTAAAAATAGTTTTAGCCCTTATTTGTTTGATCAGCATCTCTTGTGATGCTCAAAAACAACAGGATAGAATTACAGTAAAAGGAACACAATTCTTCAAAGGTGACAAACCTTATTCCTATATTGGAACCAATTATTGGTACGGAAGTTTGTTAGCTTCTAAAAATGTGGGGGACCGAAAAAGATTGCTTCGAGAACTGGATTTGATGCAAAAGAACGGCATCGACAACTTGCGAATTTTGGTAGGTGGAGATGGTGGAAAATACGATTATACCGTTCGTCCAGCTTTGCAATACGAACAGGGAAAATACGACCAAGATTTACTTGACGGCTTAGATTTCCTTATCGCCGAAATGGGGAAACGCAATATGTATGCGGTTTTGTTCCTGACAAATAACTGGGAATGGTCCGGCGGAATGTCGCAATACTTGGAATGGAATGGTTACGGAGCTATTCCAGTTCCTGCAATTCCACCAAATACTTGGCCACAATTTATGTCCTATACCGAAAAGTTCCATAGTTGTGAGCCTTGTATGGAAGCGTTAAACAATCACGTGAAATTTATTTTGGGCAGAACAAACGCCTACACCAAAAGAAAATATACGGAGGACAATACGATTATGGCGTGGCAGGTTGGGAATGAACCAAGACTTTTTACTGTTGAAAATGAAGCTAAATTTACTGCTTGGCTTAACAACATTGTCAACTTGATTGATAGTTTGGACAAAAACCATTTGATTTCTACCGGTTCTGAGGGAAGAAACAGTTCCAACGACAGTATGGAAATTTTTGAAAGAACGCATCTTAATCCGAATATTGATTATTTAACGATGCACATTTGGCCAAAAAACTGGAATTGGTACAAAGCGGAAGATGCCGAAAAAACATTACCTACCACACTTGAAAATGCGGGAAAATATATTGACTTGCATGTAAAAGTTGCCAATAATTTAAAAAGGCCTATTATTATTGAAGAGTTTGGTCTACCAAGAGAAAATGAAGGTTTGGTTTCAACAGCTTCTGTAACCAACAGGGATATTTTTTATAATTATATTTTTAACCTAGTTGCTGAAAGTGTTGCCAATAAAGGTGTGCTGCAAGCTGCTAATTTTTGGGGTTTTGGTGGAGAAGGAAAGGCAGTAACTGCAGATGGAAAATGGAAACCAGGCGATCCTTTGACTACCGATCCACCACAGGAACCTCAAGGGTTGAATTCGGTTTTTTCAACTGATAAATCGACTTTGAAAATTGTTAAGAAGTATAATTTGGAATTACAGAAATGAGTCTCTAAGATTCTAAGTTAAATTATCTTCTGCATAAATCTTAGTAACTTAGTCTCTTAGAATCTTAGCATCTAAAAAAATATGAAAAAAGTAATAATCTTAGTGTTTGCCGTTTTGTCTTTTTACAATTCCTATTCTCAAAAGAAACAAAACTTTCAATTGGTTTCTCCCAATGGAAAAATTGAAATTAACATTGCGCTTTCCGATAAAATAACTTGGACGATAACGCACCAAAACGAAACTATTTTGATTACTTCACCAATGTCTATGACTGTAAATGAAGGCGAAATATTAGGTAAAAATCCAATGCTTTTAAATTCAAAAAAAGAAAGTATTCGCACCTCTTTTGAATCTCCACTTTACAAAAAGAAAACAGTTCAAGATAATTACAATCAATTGCTTTTGAATTTCAAAGGCGATTTCAGTATCGAATACCGTGCTTTTGATGAAGGTGTTGCCTATCGATTTATTACCAAAAAGAAAAGTGACATTATCGTAAAATCGGAAGAAGTGGTTTTGAATTTTGACAAGGATTATGCAACTTTAATGCCTTATGTTCGGGATTTAAGAGCCCCAAAAGACCCTTATATTTCCTCTTTCGAATCCCATTACGAAAACAAAAAAATAAGCGAATTTGCCAAAGATACTTTAGCATTTTTGCCTTTCTTGGTCGATTTTAAAAATCAGAAAAAAGCAGTCTTCCTGGAAGCAAACCTTCAAGATTATCCAGGAATGTTTGTAACTAACAACAAAGCAAAATCAGGATTTGAAGCCCGTTTTCCAAAATATCCTTTGCAGGAAATGAACGGAGGATTCAACTACCTCAACAAATTAATTAGCCAAAGAGCCGATTATCTGGTTAACACAAAAGGCACACGAAATTTCCCTTGGCGAATTGTCGTTATCTCAGAAAACGACAAAGACTTAGCCAATAATGATATGGTTCAGCGATTGTCCGAACCTTCCAAAATAAAAGATGTAAGCTGGATTAAACCAGGTAAAGTAGCTTGGGACTGGTGGAACGACTGGAACATCTACAACGTAAATTTTCAGGCAGGAATCAACACCGAAACCTATAAATATTACATTGATTTTGCTTCCAAAAACAAAGTGGAATACGTTGTTTTGGACGAAGGTTGGAGCGTAGAAACGAACATTATGGAGCACAACCCAAAAGTAGATTTAAAAGCCTTAATTGCTTATGGCAAGGAAAAAAATGTGAGCATCATACTTTGGGCTTCTTGGATGGCATTACACGAAAATATTGATGCCGTTTTCAAAAACTACGGCGATATGGGCATTAAAGGGTTTAAAGTAGATTTCATTGACAGGGACGATGCCAAAATGGTAAATTCGGTTTATGAAATTGCCCAAAAAGCAGCAGATCATAAATTATTATTGGATTTCCACGGTATGTACAAACCAACAGGAATCCAACGCACTTTTCCTAATATTTTGAACTTTGAGGGCGTAAAAGGGCTTGAAAACAACAAATGGACACCAAACGATGATGTTCCTACTTACGATTGTTCCATTCCTTTTATCCGAATGATCGCTGGCCCGATGGATTATACACCAGGCGCAATGCGAAATGCCACAAAAAGCGAATTCAAACCCAGCCATTCGAATCCCGTAAGTCAAGGAACAAGGTGCCATCAACTGGCGCTGTACACTATTTTTGAAGCCCCTTTGCAAATGATGGCCGACAGCCCAACAGCTTACATAAAGGAACAAGAATCAACCGATTTTATCGCGAAAATCCCAACCACTTTTGATGAAACGGTTGCATTGGATGGAAGTGTTGGAAATTACGTGGCGATTGCCAGAAAAAAAGAAAACAATTGGTATCTTGGAGCAATTACAAACTGGAATTCCAGAGATATTACTATTGACTTTTCATTTTTAGAAAAAGGAAAAACATTCGAAGCGGATTTATTTACAGATGGGTTAAATGCCGAGAAAGCGGCAGTTGATTACAAAAGAGAAAAAATCACCGTTGATTCCGCCAGTAAAATTACCTTTCATTTGGCTAGCGGTGGTGGATTATCTGCAATAATTTCGCCTAAATAGAAAACGACGAAGAGACGCACCGCAGTGCTTCTCTTCGTCGTCATTTATTCACGATGCAAAACATTTATTTTAAAATAGATTCAATCGCATTCAATTCATCAGATGAAAATTCTAGATTTTGCAGTGAATCAATATTATTGTTCAATTGTCCCACAGAACTGGCACCAATCAAAACAGAAGTAACTCTATTATCTTTTAGCAACCAAGCCAACGCCATTTGTGCCAAAGATTGATTTCTTTGTTTTGCAATATCATTTAGTTTAATGATTTTTTGAATTCTGTCCTCAGAAACCTCATCTTCTTTTAAATGCCCATTTGGATTGTGAGCCCGAGAATTTTCTGGAATTCCTTTTAAATATTTATCGGTCAAAAGTCCTTGTGCCAAAGGTGAAAATGCAATACAGCCCACTCCTTTTTCCTCAAGAACATCAAGTAATCCTTCTTCGGGAGTTCTTACAAACATTGAATATTTCACTTGATGAATCAAACAAGGTGTTCCCAATCGTTTCAATATTTCAGTAGCTTCCTTTGTTTGCTCAGGATTGTAATTTGAAATTCCGGCATACAAAGCTTTACCGCTTCGAACTGCATAATCCAAAGCCATCATTGTTTCTTCCAAAGGTGTTTCGGGATCAAAACGGTGTGAATAGAAAATATCTACATATTCCAAATTCATTCGTTTCAAACTTTGGTCTAAACTCGACAACAAATACTTGCGTGAACCCCAATCACCATAAGGTCCATCCCACATTGTGTAACCCGCTTTGGTCGTAATTACGATTTCGTCGCGAAGGTTTCCCTTAAAATTATTTTTAAGAATAGCACCAAAATTAGTCTCTGCCGAACCTGGAACCGGACCGTAATTGTTAGCTAAATCGAAATGAGTAATTCCCTTATCAAAAGCTGCTTTGGCAATACTTTCCGCATTTTCAAAACTATCTACCGAACCGAAGTTGTGCCATAATCCCAAAGAAATTTGAGGCAATAACAACCCGCTTTTTCCACATCTGTTGTATTTCATTATATCAATTTTAAGGTTTGATTTAATTTATAATTGGTAAAGTTCGCATTCGTAAATTTATAATACAAATAAACCCGACTTGTTTTAAATACAAATCGGGTTTAAAATTAGTCCATTCTATTAAGTGGAATAGAATTAATAGAATGAAAAATTACTTCTCCCTCTTTTTTGGAGAGATTTGAGGTGAGGTCTTATTGCAATTCAAAACCACTTTCCAAACCTGTGTCTGAGCTTCCTCCAATCCTAATTTTGAAAGCTCCTGATTCTACCAAATAATTGCCTTCATTATCAAAGAAACCTAATTCCTTGTCAGTCAAAGTAAACGTTACAGTTTTGGTTTCACCCTTTTTCAGGGCTACCATTTCAAAACCTTTTAATTCTTTTACAGGTCTGGCCAAACTTGCGGCGACATCTTGAATATAAAATTGTGCCACTTCTTTACCGTCATAATTACCCGAGTTAGTAATCTCCACAGTAACCACAACCGGCTCCCCTTTTGCGAAAGCAGACTTATTAATTTTTAAATTTTTATAATCGAAAGTTGTATAACTCAACCCAAATCCGAAAGGATACAAAGGCGTTTTTTCTACATCGCTAAAATGCGACCAGAATACATTTTTATCACTATTTACAGGTCTTCCCGTATTATAGTTGTTATAGTAAATAGGCACTTGACCAACATTTCTTGGGAAAGACATTGGCAATTTTCCACTTGGATTGTAATCTCCATACAACACTTGCGCCACAGCATTACCAGTTTGCGTTCCCAAATGCCAAGCCTCAACAATAGCAGGAATATGTGATGCTGCCCAAGGCAAAGCCAGTGGTCTTCCGTTGTTTAAAACCAAAACAATATTTGGATTCACTTTGTAGATTTCCTCCAATAATTCTTGTTGAACTCCTGGCAAATCAAGATTAGTTCTACTGCGTCCTTCTCCAGTCTGAAAACCGTGTTCTCCCAAAACCATCACTACAACATCTGCATTTGCAGCTACTTTTTTGGCAGCTTCAAATCCGCTTTTGTCTGTAGTGTTAAAAACCAATTCATCCACAAACGCCGTTTTACCAATAGTCAAATCGGCTCCTTTTTCAAATGTCAATTGGTTGTCTTTGTAATGTTGCATTCCTTCCAGAACCGAAACAGCGGTATTATCATCCGATGCAATTCTCCAACTTCCCAATGGGCTGTTTTTGTCATTTGCCAAAGCCCCGATCAAAGCAATTTTCTGTCCTGATTTTTTTAGCGGAAGTAAATTCTTTTCGTTCTTCAACAACACAATAGATTTTTTGGCCATATCCAAAACTCCGTCGTTATTGGCTTTGTTACCTATCGTTGCTTTTTCTCTTTTCTCGTCACAATATTTGTAAGGATCATCAAATAATCCCAATTCAAATTTCACGCGCAAAATTCTTCGAACGGCATCGTCAACCAAAGCTTCTTTTACTTTACCTTCTTTCACCAGTTTCACTAATTCAGATACATACAAATGTGATTCCATATCCATATCCGATCCAGAAATCACGGCTTTGGCAGTAGCTTCCGCACCATCTTTGGCAAAACCGTGGGCAATCATTTCTCTTACCGAAGCCCAATCCGAAACCACAAAACCATCAAATTTCCATTTACCTTTTAAAATGTCTCTTTGCAAAAAGGCATTTCCCGTTGCAGGAACACCATTCAAAATATTGAACGAATTCATCAAAGTACGAACGCCTGCATCAGTCGCCGCTTTAAACGGAGGCAAAACCGTGTTGTACAATTTTGAATTACTAATATCCACCGTATTATAATCCCTTCCAGATTCTGCAAAACCGTATGCAGCAAAATGTTTGGCGCAAGCCGCAATCGTATTTACTTTTTGCAAGTCAGCTCTCGTATCACCTTGAAAACCCGTAATTCTTGCCTTTGCAATTTTACTTCCCAAATAAGGATCTTCTCCCGCACCTTCCATCACACGTCCCCAACGGGCATCTTGTGAAATATCGACATTTGGTCCAAAAGTCCAGTTGATTCCAGATGCCGAAGCCTCGTCTGCCGCAATCTGAGCCGATTTTTTAATCGCTTCCATATCCCAACTCGCCGCTTCTGCAAGCGGAATTGGACTCAACGTTTTGTACCCGTGAATCACGTCAAAACCAATTATTAATGGAATTCCCAATCGGGTTTCCTCAATGGCAATTTTCTGAACCGCTCTTACCTCTTTCACCCCGCGAACCGACAGCATCGAACCTACCCAACCATCACGTAAATGTTTGTATTTCAACTCGGCATTTCCTCCTTTTGGAGCCGGCCCAGTTACTTCCCAAAAACCATTATATTGATTCATTTGCCCGACTTTTTCCTCCAATGTCATTTGTTTCATCAACAAATCGATGCGTTCTTCAATCGGTTTTGTTTTGTCTAAATGTGGTAATTTTTGTGCAATCATATTTCCTGTGCTAATCAGGGCAAAAATCCCTGCAATAATTAATGTATTCTTTTTCATAATTTGTAATTTCTTTTTGGGCGTGTCTCTTGTCCTGAAGAAAAATCAGGACAAGAGTCGGGCTATACGTCTTTATCTCTCCGCTACGCTGCGAGGATACCGCCTGCTATCCCTCACGCAATTCAGAGTAAACGACAACATTTTATCTTTATACGAAAAAACAAATCATCTCTATATTATTATTCCGAGATAAAAGACGAAGCCGGTAAATTCGCTCTATTGAAAAGAGTCGACTGATCTGTATTCTTCCAAGCGTAACGAACTTTCACGGGAGCTTTCACCTTATCCGATTGTAATACTATTGCATTGTTTTTGATGACAGCAGTCGCTTTATAAAACACATTATCAGCTCCTGCAACTTCAAACAAATCAGCTTTCTTGTCTTTAAAATACAATCCCTCAGCATAATCAAAAATCACTGTCGCTTTATTTTTCTCGATTTTAATTCCTTTATAAAACGGCCCGTTTACCAATGCCGAATTAGTTTTATAAGTATTGACCAAAGCCAAATTAGCCAAACGAATCCCAACCGATTTTTTATCTTTTGGATGAATATCCTCAGCTGTCGAAATATCACTAGTCACAACCATTCCAGTGTTTTGAACTTCCTGCAATACTTTACGTTGTGCATCACGAATAATGGCTCCGCCAAAATGATCTTCCCCATATTTATAAGGTGCAATCTGAACAAAATAAAATGGAAAATCATATCCCCACAATTTTCTCCAAGAAGTGATTAAAGCCGAAAGGGTTTTATCATAAACCGCTGATCCTACATTGCTTTCCCCTTGATACCATAATGCTCCCGCAATTTTGAATTTAGTCAAAGGGAAAATCATTGCATTAAAAGCACGCGCTGGTTGGTTTGGACCGTAGATTTCTTCTTTCCTCGTTTTCGCCGATTCCAATAAAATAGCATCGTTTTGAATCACTTCTTCTGGCATCCAAATCTCAGCAGGTGTTCCGCCCCAATTGGACGAAATCAAACCTATAGGTACATTTTTCAATTCTTCCTGCAAGCGCTTTCCAAAGAAATAACCCACCGCACTAAAATATTTCATTGTTTCGGGAGTGCATTCTGTCCAGTTTCCAGAAAGATTATTTTGAGGAGTAGTAGCAGTTAATTTTGGGACCAAAAACAATCTAATATTTGGGTTTGTTGCATTTTTTACAGCTTCATCACCGTTTTCAATTCCCCAACTGGCATTCATTTCCATATTGGATTGCCCAGAACAAATCCAAACCTCACCAATCAAAATGTTTTTCAAGACAATTTCATTATACCCTTTTATCGTAATGGTATATGGCCCTCCTTCTTTTGGTGTTGGAATGGCAATTCCCCATTTCGCTTGATTGCTAGCTTTAACTTTATAGGTTTCATTATTCCAACTTGGGGTAATCACCACTTCTTCCTGTGAATTTGCCCAGCCCCAAATGGTAACTTCTGTATTTCGTTGCAAAACCATATTATCCGAAAACACGTTGGGCAGCGTAACATTTGCGAAAGCGGCATTCGAAAGCATTAGAAAAAGAACAAATGCTATTATATTATTTTTCATTCAATATTTTTTTAAAGAAAGGAATTAACTGGTCGGCCATCACTTTATCATCTGCAATATCGGGATGATAGCCACAACCTTTTGGACTCATCGGTTTGAATTCAAACAACGCAATTGGTTTATGTTTTTTATCGCTTTCAAAAGCCATCATTACTTTTTTCAAACATCTAACAAAAGCTACATTTCTTTCACCCGAAACCATCGGACTTGTCAGCAAAACAATTCTAGTATTTGGAGCGTGTTTGTAAACCGTTTTGATGAAATCAATATAATTCGAAACGTATTTTTCATCATTAAATGGCAATCTCGCTTTTTTGCCATCGCCATCTGAAAGGTCATTGGTTCCCAAACAAATACTCACTAAATCAGGTTGAAAAGCAAAATCATAAGGCTTTGAACTGTCCCTATTCAGATATAAATTTTCGTAAACATCGGGGATATTGGGTTCATCAAGATGCTCGTCATTCCAGTTGCGATACATTCCATAACCCGAAACGGAACTCAACAAATAATCGATATTCAACGCTCTTGAAAGTATAGGCCCGTATGCCCAATAAGCATTATGCTGATCATACCAGTCACCACTACCACAAGGAATCGTGGACGCATCGTTTCCGTAACCACAAGTTATGGAATCACCAATGAGCTCAATTTTTTTTCTGTTTTTAGGTGCAGTATTTTCGACCAGCTTCGCTGCAGTTCCAGCAAATAAAACGCCTCCATTGGCAGCTTCTGTCGCTTTATAAATGGAAAGATGATGTGTCTTTATAGCATTTGAAACGGTAATAGGAAAGGATTTTACATCTCCTTTTTCGATTCGAATTCTTCCGATATATTTACCGTCAAGTTCTAGAGAAACATAATTTTGATGATTTTCAACACTTTGCAAAGAAATGGAACAGGAATTTCCTTTAAAATCAAATGACACTGAAGAAGCAGAACCTATGAGAACAACTTTGTCGTCTTGCATTTTTTCAATTCTTCCTTGGTACTCAAAAAGAGATTTGGCATCTGCCTTTTTTTGGGCAACCGAAACGAACGAAACGGAAACCAATAAAAATAAAAGGCATTTTTTTATATAATTCATAATCTTTTGGGGCTTTTCACAATAGTATAGATAGCAAATATAAAACGATTGCGATTCAGGATTAGATACTATTTTTTCAAACTATAATCAAAAATTTGCATAGCTCTTATTAAAAACAAAAAAACCACCTTTTCAGGTGGTTCAAGATCATTTAATGATTCTAAAATTAACTTTTCGCTGCAGCAGACGCTGCAACTACAGTTCCTTTAATAGTCAAAACTTTAACAGTCGTTTCAGCATTTGTAGTTACCGATACTGTTTTGGTAAATGCTCCAACATTCGCTGCATTATAGGTAGCAGTAACTATACCTGATTTCCCCGGAGCAATTGGTGTTTTGGTATAATCTGTTGCCGTGCATCCGCAAGATCCCTGCACATTGGTAACTATGACAGTAGTTTTTCCAGTATTTTTGAATTCAAATACAATAGGTTTTGGAGTATTTTGAGGAATAGTCCCCACATCTATACTCTCATTTTTCCATACGATTGAAGAGGCAGTGGCAGCCACTTTTGAAACTAAATTTTTCACGGGAGCAACAGCCGAAAATGACATTAATCCTAGAGTTAATGCCAACATTGAAATTTTAATCATTTTCATATTATTGTGTTTTAAAGGTTATCGTTTGAATAATCCAAAAGTAGATTAGAAAAACATACTCCCTTGTTAAGCAGTATCCAATGTTTGTTAACGACTTGTTAATGCAAAAAAGACTGCTAAATTTTGATTAATATTACACTCAGAAATTGTTTTTATGAAACTAACAAAACTCAATAGTAGCATCTTAATTGGATTAATAGCAATTATAGGAATCCTAATAGCGCAATTGCTTTGGACTAAAGAAGCCTTTACTATTGAAGAAAAAAAATTCAGCCAAAAAGCACACGTCGCCTTACTTGAAGTAGCAAAAAAATTATATCAGGGAACCAATCAAGAACTTCCAGGTAAAAATCCAGTGCGAAAAATATCCAATGATTATTATATTGTCAATATTGATAACGATTTTGAACCCGAAATTTTAGAATTTTATCTAATCTCCGAATTCAAAAAAATGAATATCACTACAGATTTTGAATATGCTATGTACAATTGCCAAAGCGATGAAATGGTATATGGCAACTACATCTCACTATCCGAAAAGAAACAAACCAAGCATTCCGTACATTTCCCAAAACATAAAAATTTGGTCTATTATTTTGCTATTCGATTTCCTAATGAAACTAGTTATTTATTCAGTTCATTACGATTTTGGTTTGTGCTTTCAATAGCTTTGATTATTATTTTACTGGTCTATGTGTATTCTATTTTTACGCTTTTACAGCAAAAGAAATACTCCGATTTGCAACGTGATTTTATTAATAATATGACCCACGAATTCAAAACGCCCTTGTCTTCCATACTAATTGCTTCCAATTACCTGATTAAGCAAAATCCAATTTTGCAAGATGAAAAATTAGAAAAGTACACCCATATCATTATTGACCAAAGCAACAAATTAAATCAGCATATCGAGAAAATTTTAGCCGTTGCAAAATCTGACAATGCTCCTTTAGTGCTAAACAAAATTCAGCAGAATGTTTTACCAATTTTAGAATCTGTAATTGAAAACATTAAGCTAAAACATCCCGAAACCCAAATCGAAATTAAAACCGATTTACCGTCTATCACTATTGAAGCTGATGAATTTCATTTCACCAATTTGGTTTATAACCTGCTGGATAATGCGATCAAATACTGTGAAAATAAACCCGAAATTAGTATTGCTATTGCAAAAATTGGAAAGCATTTGCAATTAAACTTTACTGACAACGGCATTGGAATCTCCCCAAAAAACATCCCCTTTGTATTTGATAAATTTTACAGAGTTCCGAGTCAAAAAAGCAATGAAGTTACTGGATTTGGGCTAGGCTTATACTATGTCAAGAAAATTTGTGATCTTCATCACTGGAAAATAAATGCAAAATGTAATCTAGAAAAAGGTTGTACCTTTTCACTACTAATTCCACAAAATTAATGAGTACTGTTCGAATATTATATACCGAAGATGATGCAACCTTAGCATTCCTTACCAAAGATAATTTGGAACAAAATCATTATGAAGTGACGCATTGCGAAGATGGAAAATCTGGTTTTGAAGCTTTCAAAAAAGGAACTTTTGATATTTGTATTTTGGATATAATGATGCCAAAAATGGATGGATTTGAATTGGCAACCGAAATCAGAAAACTCGATACCGATGTTCCCATAATATTTCTCTCTGCCAAAACCCTAAAAGAAGACCGCATCAAAGGACTTCGATTAGGAGCCGATGATTATCTAATAAAGCCTTTTAGCATTGAAGAATTACTTCTTAAGATTGAAATTTTTTTGAGGCGTTCCCTCAAGAATAATGCAATTGAAAAATCAATTTATGAAATTGGAAAATACCAATTCGACACCAAAAATTTCATCCTTTTTAATGAAACTGAAAAGATAACCCTCACCCAACGTGAAGCCGATCTCTTAAAATTATTCCTGGACAATAAAAATGTAGTCTTGAAACGAGAGCAAATCCTAACCTCTCTTTGGGGTGACGATGATTATTTTATGGGACGCAGTCTTGATGTTTTTATTTCCCGTCTGCGAAAAATTTTGGCAAACGAAAAAGGAATTGCTATTGAGAATTTACACGGGATTGGGTTTCGATTTACTGTAGCATAAAAAAACCACCCTCATCGGGTGGCTTTTCAATTCTTATAAACAGCTACAAAGGAATATTCCCGTGTTTTCTATCAGGAGTTACACTCACTTTATTCTCTAGCATACTAAACGCTTTTATCAATTTGCGTCTCGTATCTTGTGGTAGGATTACCTCATCCACAAAACCACGTTGAGCTGCAGTGTATGGATTGGCAAACAACTCGGCGTACTCAGCTTCTTTTTCCAAAAGTTTGGCTTCGTGGTCTTCGGCATCGTGGATTTCTTTTTTAAAGATAATTTCCGAAGCTCCTTTAGCTCCCATTACGGCAATTTCTGCAGTAGGCCAAGCAAAATTCATATCGGCACCAATATGTTTGGAGTTCATTACATCATAAGCACCACCATAAGCTTTACGGGTGATTACTGTAACTCTTGGCACTGTAGCTTCACTTAGCGCATAAAGTAATTTTGCTCCGTGAACAATGATTCCGTTCCATTCTTGATCAGTTCCCGGCAAAAAGCCCGGTACATCCACCAATACCAATAGCGGAATATTAAACGCATCGCAAAAACGGGTAAAACGCGCCGCTTTTATCGAACTGTTCACATCCAGACAACCAGCCAAAAACATCGGTTGGTTCGCTACAATTCCTATGCTTCTACCTCCCAATCGGGCAAAACCCACGAGGATGTTTTCGGCATAGTTTTTATGTATTTCAAAAAACGAATCTTCGTCAATAATCCCTCCAATCACGCTGTGCATATCGTAAGGCTTATTCGGATTATCCGGAATAATATCTGCTAATTGCAAACGCACTTCATCTTTAAGTTCATAAGGCAAGTTACGTGCAGTTTCTTTGTTGTTTTGAGGTAAATAACTCAACAATCGTTTCAGGTCTTCTAGACAAACCACATCATTCGTCGAAGTGCAATGTGCCACACCCGACTTGGTAGAATGCGTACTCGCTCCTCCCAATTCTTCCGAAGTAACGGATTCGTTAGTCACGGTTTTCACCACATTCGGACCAGTAACAAACATATAACTGGTGTCTTCAACCATCATCGTGAAATCGGTCATAGCTGGAGAATACACAGCTCCACCGGCGCAGGGGCCCATAATTGCTGAAATTTGAGGTATCACACCACTGGCTTGTACGTTTCTAAAGAAAATATCGGCATAGCCTCCCAACGAACGAACACCTTCCTGAATACGTGCTCCACCCGAATCATTCAGTCCAATCATAGGTGCTCCCATTTTGACAGCCATATCCATAATTTTACAGATTTTCTCAGCGTGTGTTTCAGATAATGAACCTCCAAAAACCGTAAAATCCTGTGCGAAAATATAAACCAATCTTCCATTGATGGTTCCGTATCCTGTGATAACTCCATCACCATAATACATTTCATTTTCCATCCCAAAATCGGTAGTTCGGTGTGTCACCAACATTCCGATTTCTTCAAAAGAACCTTCATCCATCAAATAATTGATACGTTCTCTTGCCATCAGTTTTTTGTTCGAATGCTGTTTCGCAATACGCTTTAGTCCTCCACCCAAATGGGCTTCGGCTATTTTATCATTTAGTGTTTTTATCTTGTCTTGCATACTGTTCTATTTCAACCGTTAATTATTAATAACAGAAAGTTTTTTTTGAACCATTAAGATATTAAGAAAATTAAGTTTTGCCTTAATGAAACTTAATATCTTAATGGTTCAAATAATTTTAATTCGATAAGCACAAATATCCCATTCTATTAACCTTTCTGCTTTGGCTAAAGCCAACTTAATTTTTTTTGCCCCATTAAATTAAGTTTTTCTTTTCTAAATGAACCTTAATTTCTTAATGGTTCAAAAAAACTAATTCGGTAAGCGTACTATTTTTTGATCTTCAAAATACTGTTTCAATGCCACCAAAGCAGCAATTTCGGCTTCTTTTGCCATTTGGGTCTTCAACACATCGGCATTGTAATATTTCTTAACAAAATGTGTGTCGAATTTCCCCGAACGAAACGCCTCGTGCTCAAAAACAAATTTCCCGAAAGGCAAAGTCGTATGAACTCCTTCCACCTGATAACTTTCAATGGCTTTAATCATTAATTGAATCGCCTCTTCACGAGTTTGTCCGTAGGTGATTAATTTGGCCAACATCGGGTCATAATAAATAGGAATATCCATGCCTTGTTCAAAACCGTTATCCACACGAATCCCTTCTCCAACAGGCAATTTATAAACATCCAAATGACCAACACTCGGCAAGAAATCATTCATTGGATCTTCGGCATACACACGCAATTCCAGCGCGTGTCCTTTTATTTTCAAATCTTCTTGTTTGATTGTCAAATCTTCTCCCCTAGCCACTCTGATTTGCAGTTCAACCAAATCAGTACCAGTAATCAATTCCGTAACAGGATGTTCTACCTGCAAACGGGTATTCATTTCAAGAAAGTAGAAATTATTGTTTTCGTCCAATAAAAACTCAACAGTTCCTGCTCCAAGGTAATCACAGGATTTAGCCACCAAGACAGCTGCCTCACCCATTTTCTTGCGCAATTCTGGTGTTAAAACTGCCGAAGGCGCTTCTTCAACCACTTTTTGGTGACGACGCTGAATACTACATTCTCTTTCAAACAAATACAAAATATTTCCGTGACTATCTGCCATCACCTGAATTTCGATATGTCGTGGAGAAGCCACATATTTTTCTATAAAAACCGAACCATCGCCAAACGCAGCAACTGCTTCACTTATGGCGCGATTCATTTGAGATTCAAAATCGGCTTCACTTTCCACCACACGCATTCCTTTTCCGCCACCTCCAGCCGAAGCCTTAATCAATATAGGAAAACCGATAGATGTTGCAGCTTGCTTTGCTTTTTCGATATCGGTAATCGCTTCATCAATACCGGGAACCATCGGAATATTGTATGCTTTAACAGCATCTTTGGCCGCCAGTTTACTTCCCATAATTTTAATGGCTTTCGACTTGGGACCTATAAAAATGATGTTATTTTTCTCGGCTTCTTCGGCAAAATCAGCATTCTCACTCAGGAAACCATATCCTGGGTGAATAGCATCAACGTTCAAAGATTTAGCAACTTCTATAATTTTGCTTCCCAACAAATACGATTGGCTAGAAGGCGCTTCCCCAATCCAAACGGCTTCATCAGCAAATTTTACGTGCGGTGCATTTCTATCGGCAGTAGAATATACTGCCACGGTTTTAATGCCCATTTTTTGTGCGGTTTTCATCACCCTAATGGCGATTTCCCCTCTATTGGCAACTAATATTTTTTGCATAATTTTACTCGAATTCAATTAATAAATGCCCCTTGTCTACTGCATCTCCCGTACTCACCGAAATGGATTTGATCACACCATCACGAGGCGAAAGAAAACTGTTCTCCATTTTCATAGCGCCCAAAATAATTAGATTATCATTCTCTTTCACGGCTTGTCCGACAACAACGCTAATTTCCAAAATTAATCCCGGCATAGGCGCTTTAATTGCGTTAACTTGTTTGGTCAACCCAACTTCAAACCCCATTTCCTTAATCAAAATATCCAGTGGATTTGAAATTGCAACAGTATAATTTGTATTGTTTACCTTAACCGTATAGCTTTTTTGATTGAAATCCGAAGTGATGATTTCCGCTTTATAAGGTGTGTTTTGATGCAGTATATGAAATTCATTTACTCCCGTAGGTATTGCATCTAGTTGAGAAATACTTTCCTTTTCAAAATCAAAATGGAAAGCATCGTTTACAGCTACTTTGTAATTATCACTCATTCTTGGTCTTTTTAGGGGAGTAAAAGTATGAAAAGAAAACGTTTTCGTAAACAAAAAAACAAATTCTAGACAAAATCCTCCAAAGAACATCAATTAGGGCGTGCCTCCAATAGAAAATGGGCCTACTTCACTTTGCGCATATACGGCCCATTCTCTACTGGAGTCGGGCTATCCGCCTTACTTCGGTAACTTGCTACTATCCCTCACGCAAACCGCTGAACAAGAAAATTTAGTGGTAAAATTATCATTTATTAGGATTTATGCAGTCAGTATAGTTCTGCCACAATCTTATTCGCAATCTAACCACAATATTGTCATACCGACAGAGGAAGTATCTCCACAATACATTTGGCAATTTATAAATAGTGCATTCCCATTTACGGTTCTTGCAATACCATTTATAGTTCTTGTAATACCATTTATGATTCTTGCGATACCATTTATAGTTCTTGCAATACCATTTATAGTTCTTGCGATACCATTTATGATTCTTACGATACCATTTATAGTTCTTGCAATACCATTTATGATTCTTGCAATACCATTTATAGTTCTTGCGATACCATTTATGATTCTTACGATACCATTTATAGTTCTTGCAATACCATTTATAGTTCTTGCAATACCATTTATGATTCTTGCGATACCATTTACGGTTCTTGCAATACCATTTGCGGTTATACCAACCTGATTTACAAATCTAGCTTCCGCGGTAGGAAAAGTTTAATGATTCCTGCAAAAAAAATTTACAATACCAACAGCCCGAATTCCCTTAAGGCATTAACAGGTTTTGAATACCAAAACAACTCAAAATCTTCTAGCTGCTGTTCAAAATCAGTTTTTACTTCCTGGAAAGAATAAGTTTTTGCATTCGAAACTGAGATTTTTTGAAGCATTTCAACAAGCCATTCTCCTTCCTTTTTATTGGTTTGAATACTGAAACTTTCTTTCTTGTCGTGAAAAGTCAAAGCCATCATTTCCCAACTATTTCCTTTTTTGGATTTGGTAAATGTTTCAATTAATGGTTTTCCACCCAGCCAAACGATTTTGGCGGTAGGTTTGATATTAAAATTGTTTTCTTCCTGCAACGCATCAAAAATAAAATCAGGACTTATTTTTGTCTTTGGAATTTTGAAATCAAACCAATCCTGCAACTCATAATCAAAACAAATCCCGTGCATAAAATTGAACAGCGATTTCTTAAGTCCAAAACTAAATTTATCGTGATCGATTCCTGTTGAATCAACAAAATTAATATCATTATTGGCAAAAGTACCAATGGCTTCCGTTTCTTTTACAGCTCCAAATTGCTCAGGAAACATTCCCACAGGACTGTGTGCCGTCATCGCAAATTGATGCCAAAACCCCGATTGCAACACTCCCACTTCAAACAATTGACGCACCATTTCGAGACTGTCAACCGTTTCTTGAATAGTTTGTGTTGGATAACCGTACATCAAATACGCGTGTACCATAATACCCGCTTCGGTAAAATTCCGAGTAACTTTCGCCACTTGTTCTACCGTTACTCCTTTATCAATCAATTTCAATAATCGATCCGAAGCTACTTCTAGCCCACCCGAAACGGCAATACAACCGGAAGCTTTTAGCAACAAACACAAATCTTGAGTAAAACTTTTTTCGAATCGAATGTTCGTCCACCAAGTGACAGCCAATTTTCGACGAAGAATTTCAAGTGCCAAAGCCCGCATCAACGCTGGTGGCGCGGCTTCATCAACATAATGGAAACCGTTTTCTCCAGTTTGAGCAATCATTTCTTCCATTCGGTCGCACAACAAACTCGCCGCAACGGGTTCGTAAACCTTGATATAATCTAGAGAAATATCGCAAAACGTACATTTCCCCCAGTAACAACCGTGTGCCATCGTGAGCTTATTCCAACGTCCGTCGCTCCACAAACGGTGCATCGGATTCACAATCTCGATAACCGAAATGTATTTATCCAAGAGCAAATCCGAATAATCCGGCGTTCCCACTTGGGATTGCTTGTAATCGTGTTGAGTGGAATTATTTTTATAAACTACTTTTCCTTCTTCTAGAAGAAATGTTCTTTTATATGAATTGTGATTTGGATTTTCAATATTGGCAATCAATTCCTCAATTGGCGTTTCACCATCATCCAAAGTGATATAATCAAAAAACTCAAAAACTCGTGCATCCGAAAGTGAACGCAATTCAGTATTCGGGAAACCGCCACCCATCGAAATTTTAATATTCGGATAATGTTTTTTCACCCATTGCGCAGATCGAAAAGCGGAATATAAATTCCCCGGAAACGGAACCGAAATCAAGAATAAAGTCGGCTGAATCGTTTCGATTCTCTCTTTCAAAATCGAAAGCAGAATATTATCTATATAAGTCGGTTCTTGTTGCAAAGCTCCGTACAATTCATCAAAAGAATTGGCACTACGCCCCAATCTTTCTGCATAACGACTGAAACCAAAATTTTCATCGACACATTCTACTATAAAATCTGAAATGTCTTCGAGATACAAAGTCGCCAAATGTTTGGCTTTGTCTTGCGTTCCCATCGTTCCGAAAGCCCAATCAAGTTCCTCCAATTGCGCAAATCGAGAAGCTTCCGGCAAGAAATCTTCCTGGCAAATTTGTAGAGCCAAGGTTGGATTTTTTCCCTGTAAAAATGCAATAACCGAATCGATGGTTTTAATGTATTCGTCTTGTAAAGCTAGAATTCGTCTGCAGTTGTCCGTTGTTGGTTGTTGGCTTAAAGATTGAAATAACGAGATCAAACCTTCTTTCGAAAACAATTTCAAAATCACCTCAATCCCTAAATCCGCCTGAACAGATTCGATATTTTTAGTATTCAGAAACCCTTTGATATAAGCCGTCGCTGGATAAGGCGTATTCAGTTGAGTAAACGGGGGCGTTATGAGGAAAATTTTGGTTTTCAAGAGTGAGATTGTTTTTGTGCAAAAATAAGGTATTTTAGAATCTATAAAATAAAATCTATAACATATCCATTTATTTACGTATTTACAGATAAGTTTGACTTTAATCACACATAAATCACGAACAATTATAATTAATATAGACACCTATCAAAGTAATTATTTTAAAGCGTTTTTTAAATACTATTTACCAATGTCAAAAAGCATAACTTTTTCCAACTTTATAATAAATCCCTTATTTTTTTATAAATTGCCACAAATTTAAGTCTGATTATTTGTATCCATTAAATACAATTTTTACAAAAAACAACATATTCGTCCCACGACATGATGAAAAAATTATTTTTCTCCTTATTATTCCTTATTTCATTTGTAGCAAATGCCCAATATACTTCCATTCCTGATCCTGAATTTGAGTGGTTTCTGATTTATAGCGGATATGATTCTGGAAATATTGATGGAAAAGTACTTACTTCAAATATCAATACCATTAAAGAAATTTATTTTTTTCCAGGTGCTGCTAATATTAACATTAAGGATTTGACAGGGATTGAAGATTTCAAAGCTCTAGAAAAACTAAATTGTATGAATTGTAATTTGACTAGTTTAGATTTATCCAAAAACATTTTTTTAACTGAATTGATTTGTGTAGATAATAAATTAACAAGTTTAAATGTTTCAGGCTGTATTAATCTAAAAACAATTAACTGTAATGGAAATCAATTTACCAGTTTGGATTTTACCCAAACTAATAATCTCGAAACTTTATACTGTAGAGGCACTAAATTAATTGATTTAAAATTGAATACTAATCTAATAAATTTAGATTGTAGTTATAATAAACTAATCACTTTGGATCTTTCCAAAAGTATACTTCTGGAGACTTTAGTTTGCGAAGATTGCAACCTTAATAGTTTGGATATTTCAAATAACATTTATTTAACTAGCTTATCTTGTTTAAACAATCAACTTACATATTTAAATGTTTCAAAAAATATTAAACTGATTCAATTATCCTGCGAAAACAACTTACTAAATAATATTGATATTACTAACAATCCTGAATTAGTATCCTTACAATGCCCTAGTAATCAATTGACAAATCTAAATATTTCACAAAATATAAAACTAACAAATTTAGATTGTTCGGTCAATCAAATAACAAATTTAGACACATCAAATAACGCCTATTTGTCCGAATTGTGGTGTTTTAATAATCAAATTACAAGTTTAAATATTTCTAAAAATATTAATCTAATTAAATTATTATGTTATGACAATAAATTAATTAGCCTCAATACTTCACAAAATCTTAAATTGGAAATTTTATATTGTCACAACAACTTAATCACTAGTCTAGATGTTTCAATGAATAATAATTTAGATTTTTTTAGATGTGCAAATAACAAACTTACCTATTTAGATCTAAGAAATAGTAAAAGCTGGACTTGGTGGAATGATACTTCATATTGGACTAATAACCCAAAACTAGATTGCATTTATGTTCCTGATGCTATTTTTTTTAATATTTATTATTCAAACCGGAAAGATAACACAGCTAACTATTTTGATGAATCACCCCCAAAATTCGAATCAACAACACAAACAGTTTGTTCAAAACTTAACCCAACTCTAAACGATATTGTTGTAACTGGATACAATATCAAATGGTTTGATTCACTTCTTGGTGGAAATGAGCTACCTGACATAACCCTTTTAGCGGATGGCTCGACCTATTTTGCTATGAACACCGCTGGAAGTTGCGAAAGTTTAAGAACACCAATTACAATAACTTTGCAACCAATTTCTGTTCCTTCAGGAATTTCTCCTCAAAATTTATGCAATCTAGAAAGTCCCACTTTAAACAATATAAATGTTTCAGGAACATCTATTAAATGGTATGATATTGCAACTAACGGAAATTTATTACCAAATTCTACGCCAATAAATAATGGATCAACTTATTTTGCTTCTCAAACTCAAAATGGTTGTGAAAGTCTACGAATTCCTATTTTAGCAAATCTTCTAAACATTATTAAACCCACAATATACTCCCCACAACCCTTCTGCATTCAACAAAATGCAACTTTAAACGATATTGCTATAACAACAGGACAAAACGTAAAATGGTATGATGCACTAACTGCTGGAACGCTTTTATCGAATACAACCCCTCTTCAAAACGGCATCACATATTATGCATCACAAACTATAAATGGATGCGAAAGCGGAAGAGTTGCTATAGAAATAAAAATTCAAGACACTCCAGCTCCAACTGGAAATGCAAACCAAACTTTTTGCTCAGATCAAAATTCAACTATTGCAAATATTACAGTTACTGGACAAGATATAAAATGGTATGATGTAATAACCAATGGAAATGTTTTACTAAGCAATGCCTCTCTACAAAATGGAATAACATATTATGCTTCGCAAACTCTTAATTCATGCGAGGGTGAAAGACTAGCCGTTACTGTATCTATCCAAAATACACCTGGAGTTCCTACGGGAGATACAAACCCAAAATTCTGCAAAAGCGAAAAGGCTACTTTCAACAATATTAATATTACTGGAGAAAATTTAAAATGGTATGACTCTAATACGGCTGCAAATCCTTTAGAAAATACCACGCTACTAGAAAATAACACAACTTATTATGTTTCTCAATCCATCGGTTGTGAGAGCGACCGACTAGCTGTTTTAGTAAATGTTTATGATACACCATTACCAATTGCAAATGCCTCAAAAACTTTTTGCATTGAAGAAAATGCTACCATAGACAATATTATAATCACTGGCCAAAACATAAAATGGTATGATACATCATCTGCAGGTAATGTTTTGACAGTCACAACAGCTCTTGAAAGCAAAACATATTATGCCACTCAAACTAATAATAATTGCGAGAGTAACAGACTTGGTATAGCTATAAAAATCCAAAACAATCAAGTGCCAATTGCCGATGCTAACCAAAATTTCTGTATTCAACAAAATGCCATAATCAATACTATTAAACTTAATGGACAAAACATAAAGTGGTATAATGCTGAAACAGATGGAATAAATTTATCAGAATCAACACCACTCGAAAACGGAATTACCTATTATGCTTCGCAAACCATTTATAATTGTGAAAGCGAAAGAACTCCAATAACAATTCAAATTCAAGAAGCAACAACTGTTGATTGCATTCATTTTATAGATGAGCTTCCTTTTCCTAAATTCTTCACTCCAAATAATGATGGATATAATGATACTTGGACAATTGATTTTATTTATTTAGCGCCAAAATCATCGATTAGAATATTTGATCGATATGGAAAACCACTAAAAGAGCTAGGTTCAAATTCTAATGATTGGGACGGAACTTTTATCGGTCAAACTCTCCCAGCCACAGATTATTGGTTTGTAGCTACACAAAAAAACGGAAAAGAATATAAAGGCCATTTTAGCTTGAAGAGGTAGCCAAAAAAACTACAAAAAATCAGATTATTAGAAAAAAGGACCGCTTAACAATGCCGAAAAAGATCTTTTAGGCTCTGTCGAATTGAATTCCTAGTAAGAAAAATGCCTCTTAGTATAGTGTTTTTTCACCCATTGTGCAGAACTAAAAGCTAAATATAAATTCTCCTAAAACATAACCGATTTGATACTTTTATAGTATCTATAAACCCTTTGATATAAGCTGTAGCTGAATAAGGCGTATTTAATTGCGTAAACGGGGGCGTGATGAGGAAAAGTTTGGTTTTCAAGAGTGAGATTGTTTTTTATGCAAAAAATAAGGGATATTTGGAGATTTTTAAGGAAAAGATTTTTAAGGTGTTGTTTCTGTTTTGGGGCTAAGTTTCAAATATTCAATTTATAAATATTTAATTACATTTGCAACATCTTAAATTATTCAGATGAAACAAAAATTACTTTTTATCTATCTCCTTATTTTTATATTCTTTTCTAATAATAGTAAAGCCCAAGACTTTCAATGGGTAAGACAAATTGGAAACCAACAAACTGATGAAGCGGAATCTATAGATGTGGATAATAATGGTAATTCTTATTTTATTGGTACAGCACAATCTTATACCTACGATCTTGATCCAACTCCAAATGGCTCACAAATTATAGATAACACTTCTACTCCATTTTCTCCATATAGTGACATTTATTTAATAAAACTAGACAGTGATGGCAACTTTAGCTGGGGAAAAACATTCGGAGATTTAAAATCAGGACAATATGCTTATAAAGTAAAAATTGGCCCAGATGGTAATATTTATCTTTTTTTACAAACTGCAGATTTGGTTCCGAATCAAATTAACTCTTATATTACTATTATAAAAATTTCTCCAGACGGAAATGAATTGTCAAAAATTAAGATTAAAAATCCAGGATCATTTTTTACCGACAGTTTTGATATTGATAATCAAAATAATTTTCTGGTTAGCGGATGGTTTGTAAATTCAAAAACCATAAACTTCATCAATACTGATGTAAAATTCGAGTCACAAAACAATATGGCTTCATACATTTTTAAACTAGATAACTCAGGGAATTTTATTTGGAAAAAAATATTTGATACTCCTCAATTATCTAATGTTACAATCCAAACAAAACCTGATGGAAACATTATTACTGTCTTAAACACATCAGATCAAGGTTATCCCATGTGTTCAATATTAAACATCAATACGAATGATGCAAATGTTATTTGGGAAAAAAAATTATCGAACCAATCCATAAATACTTTTCATCTAGACCGTAAGGGAAACATTGTTATCGCAGGTACTAATGGAATTTTTCAAGGTTCCATAGATGTTGATCCTTCAATAAATGTAGTAAATACTAGTTCGCAAAAATTTTTATTATGGCTTGACAGCAATGGTAACTTTCTGGATCTAAAAGAATATTTTGTTTCACAATTTTCAGCAGACTTTCGAATGTGGAAATTAGAAAGTGACACACAAAATAATATTTATTTAGTTGGTGATTTTGCAGGAAAAGTTGATGCTGACCCTTCTTCAAATGTTTTTTTCTTAGAAAACCCATATGGAACGATTCAATATGGATCTGGTTATGCAATAAAATTTGATTCCAATAGAAATTTTGAAAAAGCCTATACACTAATTTCTAATTATCGTTCATTAGTAAAAGATATAAAAGTTAAAAATAAAAGTATATACCTTTTAGGAGACTTTAACGGTGAATGCGATTTTGATCCGGACACTGGAAATCAAACATTTGACTCATTACATAATGGCGGTGTACTTACAAGTGATGGTTTCGTGGTTAAACTGAGCCCTTGTGATCCTTCAAAACCTGATGGCGAAGAAAATCAGCTTTTTTGTACAAGTAAAAATGTAACAATTAGCGATTTAGTCCCCAATTTTAACGGAATAAAATGGTATGATAATGCAACAAATGGAAATATTATTCCTTCTATAACTAATCTTCAAAACGGCAAGACCTATTATGCTTCTAATACGCTTAACAATTGTGAAATTGAAAAATTGGCTGTTACCGTTTCAATTGTAAATACCCCTTCTGCCCCAACAGGAAATGGAAGTCAGGCATTTTGTAATAGAGAAAATGCAACACTCGGTACTATCCAAATATTGGGACAAAATATAAAATGGTACGATACCAATGTTTCATCAACAGTTTTTCCAAACACAACTCTTCTAGAAAATAATAAAACATATTTTGCCTCACAGACCATTGGATGCGAAAGTGACAGAATGCCAATTTTAGTGCTGGTAAATGATACTCCACTGCCTACAGCAAACAACAATCAGCCATTTTGTATTAATGAAAATGCCACAATTGCCAATCTCAATATCACTGGAACAGCAATTAAATGGTACGTTTCGGATACAAATGAAACTATTTTGCCGGAAACAACTCTCCTGCAAAATGACATTTATTATGCAACGCAAACACTTAACAATTGCGAAAGCGACAAATACCCAATTACCGTAAAAGTACAAGACGTCCAAAGTCCTATTGCTGATTCTCCACAGACATTCTGCATTCAAAAAAATGCAAAAATAAGTGATATTGATATTATTGGACAAAATATAAAATGGTTTGAGAATATTTCATCTACAGTAAATTTGTCAGAATTTACTCTGCTTAAAAACGGAGTAACTTATTATGCTTCGCAAGCCACAAACAATTGTGAAAGTGATAGGATTCCTATAACGATCAGTATATTAGGAGCAACTAAGGGAGATTGTTTTAATGACTTAGATGAACTTCCTTTTCCTAAATTCTTCACCCCAAATAATGATGGATTTAACGATACTTGGACGATTGATTTTATTTATTTAGCGCCAAACTCAGCAATTAGAATATTCGACCGTTTTGGAAAATTACTCAAAGAACTGAATTCGAATTCCAATGGCTGGGACGGAACTTTTATCGGGCAAACTCTCCCTGCCACCGATTATTGGTTTGTAGTAACCCGAAAAAACGGAAAAGAATACAAAGGTCATTTTAGCTTGAAGAGGTGACCAAAAATCATAAAAAAGTCAACTGAATTATTAGAATTATGGAACTAATTATTTTTTAAAAAAGTTTTATTTCAAAAATTAATTGTCCCTTTCCGTTTGTCTATTTCTACCAAAACAAGAATCAAATTAGATATTTTGTAAAGATTTAAATACATTTATAAAATCATTAAAAATCGTATATAGTGAAATTAAAATTGCTCTTCTTTATATCATTAATTACCATTTCTTCATTTGCCCAAAATAAAAATAAAACTATTGGTTTTAAAGAAAACAAAGGTCAAATTATTGATCAAAAAGGCAAACCCAACGATGCCGTAAAATATCTTTTGAACTCTGGCGGATTGAATGTACAACTGAAAAAAAATGGGTTTTCGTATGATGTTTATGAAGCAAAAAAACATCCTATCAATCATTCTCACGACGAAAAGAAAAAAACTTTGCCATTTCCATCCAAAGACAATGATAAACTTCCAGATTATACTATTGAATACCAATATCATAGAATAGACATTGATTTTCTGAATTCAAATCCAAAAGTAGAATTGATTACCGAAGAGAAATCTTTGGACTATGACAATTACTATAATATCCCAAACAAACCCGAAGGTGTCTTGATGGTACATCAATACAAACAAATAACCTATAAAAACATTTACCCCAACATTGACGTGGTTTTCTCGGTTCCAAAAGACACATTAAAAACTGTAGAATACAATTTTGTGGTCCATCCGAAAGGAAAGATATCCGATATTCAATTAAAATTTAGCGGAGCTCAAACAGAATTGATTGACAATAAAATCAAAATGAGTGTTCGATTTGGCGAAATGGAAGAAACTCTTCCTGCAAGTTGGGCAGAAAATGGAGAAAGCAAAAAGGAAATTGCGGTTAGATATACTAAAATCAAGAAGAATATTTATGGCTTTGAAAGTGCTGAAAATGTTTCTAATAAAACCATAATTATTGATCCTGTTCCTGTGAGACTTTGGGGAACTTATTATGGAGGCGAAGGAGAAGAAAATAGATTTAACGGCATTGTAAAAATAAAAAACGATTATGCATACATTGGTGGTTATACCGGTAGTTCTAGTAACATAGCAACTGCGGGAACACAACAGACAACTGCGAACACACCTTATGATGCTTTTATTGCAAAATTTGACAGCGATGGCATTAGAATATGGGGAACATATTATGGGGGCTCACATACTGATATATTCAGAGAAATAGCTTTTGATGCTAATAATAATATTTATGCCGTAGGCTATACAGGAAGTAGTACCAGTATTTCAACAATTAATTCTCATCAAACTATTTACAATGAAAATTATGATGGAATGCTAATTAAATTTAATGAAAATGGACAAAGGATATGGGGAACATATTACGGAGGAGAAAATCATGATGAAATTTATAGTGTAAAAGTAGACAAGGATGAAAATATATACATTGGCGGATATTCAACTAGCTTAAACAACATTGCTACTCCTAATAGCTTTAGAGATAATGTTGAAAAAACAACATATACAAATCAAATGCCTGATGGTTTTTTAGCAAAATTCACATCAAATGGTGCATTACAATGGGCAACATATTATGGAAACACGGGAGCAGATATAATTTATTCAATAGATCTAGATTCTAACAATAATATTTTTTGTTCAGGAATAACGAATGGCTCGACTCAAGGAATATCGACACCTGGTGCCTACGATGAATCACTTAACGGTACTTGGGATGATACATTTGTAGTTAAATTCAATTCAAATGGAGAAAGAATATTCGGCACCTACTATGGTGGAGGTGATTATGATATTAATGATTTTATTAAAGTAGATCATGACGACAATTTTATAATTTCGGGAGAAACACGAAGTGTTGATGGAATAGGGAATCTAAACTCTCATCAACCGATTAAAGGTGGTTATTACAATAGTGATTTTGACTCATATATTGCAAAATTCGACAATGATGGAAAATTACTATGGAGTACATATTACGGTGGAGAAGAAGATGATGGTGGTAATTGGGGAAACAAAACAGATATTGATGAAAACAACAATATATACTTTTACAGTTCAGGTTATAGTAAAAACAATATTTCAACTCTCGATGCTTATCAAACAGAGAGAGCTCTCTACAACGGGAGTGTATACATTGTAAAATTCAACAAAAATGGACAACGTATTTGGGGTAGTTATTATGGAAGTGATTGTTATTCTGGTCAAATTTGTTATGCAGAAAAAGGCGCATTCTATATTTCAGGTTGGACAAATGGAAGTCCCGATTTCACAACATCTGGTGCATATCAAAATAATATAAATGGAGACTATGATTCCTTTCTTGTAAAATTTCAAGATTGTCAGCAAACAACAACTGTTTCTACAAACTCCTCAATTTGCATAGGAAATCCTATTGAATTAAAAGCATCTGGTGGAACAAATTATGCTTGGACAGGCCCAAACGGTTTTACATCAACTGATCAAAACCCAATAATACTAAACGCGTCTGCAATTAATAATGGTCAATATGCCTGCAACATCACTGGAACTGGTGGTTGTGATGGCGTTCTTACTGTCGATGTAATTGTTGGCGATACAGTTGCTCCCATTCCCAACCTAACGACTCTCTCAACAATCACAGGAGATTGTCATACAACTATAACATTATTTCCAACCGCCACAGATACTTGTGCAGGAGCTATTACAGCAACAACCGCAAGCCCACTTTCCTATAGTTTGCCAGGAACCTATACTATTGTTTGGGATTATGATGATGGTAATAACAATATATCACATCAAGACCAAATTGTTATCATTAGCAATCAAACTTTGCCAACAGCCACTTCCCCACAACCCTTCTGCATTCAACAAAATGCAACTCTAAACGATATTGAAATAACAACAGGACAAAACATAAAATGGTATGATAAATTAACGGCTGGAACGCTTTTATCAAATTCAACTCCTCTTCAAAATGGTATCTCTTATTATGCTTCGCAAACAATAAATGGCTGTGAAAGCGAAAGAATTGCTATCGAAATAAAAATTCAAAACACTGCAGCTCCAACTGGAAATGCAAACCAAACTTTTTGTTCTAATCAAAATCCAACTATAGCAAATATTACTGTTACTGGACAAGATATAAAATGGTATGATGCTATAACCAATGGAAATATTTTACTAAGCAATGCCTCTCTCCAAAATGGAATGACTTATTATGCTTCACAAACTCTTAATTTATGCGAGAGTGAAAGACTAGCAGTAACAGTATCTATCCAAAATACACCTGGAGTTCCTTTAGGAGATACAAATCCTAAATTCTGCAAAAGTGAAAAGGCTACTTTTAACAGTATCAATATTAATGGACAAAATTTAAAATGGTATGATTCTAATACGGCTACAAATCCTTTGGCAAATACCACTTTAGTACAAAACAATACAACTTATTATGTTTCTCAAACCATAGGCTGCGAGAGCGAACGATTAGCTGTTTTGGTAAATGTTTATGATACGTCATTGCCAATTGCAAATACTTCAAAAACTTTTTGCCTTGAAGAAAATGCTACCATAGACATTATTATAATCACTGGCCAAAACATAAAATGGTATGATACATCATCTGCAGGTGATGTTTTGACAGCCACAACAGTTCTTGAAAGCAAAACATATTATGCCACTCAAACTAATAATAATTGCGAGAGTAACAGACTTGGTATTGCTATAAAAATCCAAGACACTCAAGCTCCAATTGCTGATGCTAACCAAAGTTTCTGTATTCAACAAAATGCCATAATCAATACTATTAAACTTAATGGACAAAACATTAAGTGGTATAATGCAATAATAAATGGAACAAATATATCTGAATCAACTTCTCTTGAAAACGGAATTACATATTATGCTTCGCAAACCATTTCTAATTGTGAAAGCGAAAGAATTCCAATAACTGTTAAAATTCAGGAAGCTACAACTGCGGATTGCAGTAATTTTATAGATGAACTCCCATTTCCTAAATTCTTCACGCCAAATAATGATGGACATAATGATACTTGGACGATTGATTTTATTTATTTAGCTCCAAAATCATCGATTAGAATATTTGATCGATATGGAAAACTACTAAAAGAGCTAGGTTCAAATTCTAATGGTTGGGATGGAACTTATGTCGGTCAAACTCTTCCAGCCACCGATTATTGGTTTGTGATTACTCGAAAAAACGGAAAAGAATACAAAGGTCATTTTAGCTTGAAACGATAATAAAAAGTCAGTCCAATTCTTCAATTTGCCTAAACTGCAGTATGACCATTCGTTGTGCAAAAATAACCTTTATCCAATGCTAACTCTATAAATTTTTAAATGTTATCTTTGCGCGCAATTTGAATAAAAAATAACTTTTTTATTCAAATTCAAAAGCCCTTTAAAATCAATCTAGTAATGTTTTTCAATTCCCTTCATTTTGCCATTTTTCTGCCGCTGATATTCATCCTCTATTGGACTGTTGGCCGTTCTTCCAAAAAAATGCAAAACATCATTCTAATTTTGGCAAGTTATTATTTCTATTCTTGTTGGGATTGGCGTTTTCTATTTTTACTGGTTTTCTCCACTTTTTTAGACTTTTTTACAGCATTAAAAGTAGAGCAAAGTCAAAAGGAATCCACCAGAAAAATTTGGTTTTGGCTCAGTATAAGCATCAACCTTGGATTTTTGGGTGTTTTTAAATATTATAATTTCTTTGCCGTTTCCATGGCAAACCTGATACATTCCGCTGGTTTTGAAGCGAATCCTTTATTGTTAAAATTGATTTTACCTGTTGGAATTTCTTTTTACACCTTCCACGGACTGTCTTATTTGATTGATATCTATTTAAAGCGCATCAAAGCAGAGCATAATTTTGTCGACTATTCTTTGTTTGTGAGTTATTTTCCGCTTTTGGTGGCCGGACCTATTGAGCGCGCCACACACCTATTGCCCCAAGTAAAAGTTTTTCGGAAATTTGATTTCGAGCAGGCCAAATCCGGAGTCTATCAAATTTTGTGGGGATTGTTTAAAAAAGTGGTTATTGCAGACACCTGTGCCACTTATGCCAATGCTATTTTTGACCATTATCAAAGCATGAATTCCCTTTCTTTGATCATAGGATCCGTTTATTTTGCCTTTCAAATTTATGGCGATTTCTCCGGCTATTCGGATATCGCTTTGGGAGTTTCAAAACTTTTTGGTATTGAATTATTACGTAATTTCAATTACCCTTATTTTTCTAGAGATATTGCCGAATTTTGGCGTCGTTGGCATATTTCGTTATCCTCCTGGTTTCGGGATTACGTCTATATTCCATTGGGCGGAAGCAAAGGCAGCAAGGCAAAACAAGTACGAAATGTTTTTGTGATTTTCTTGCTCAGTGGTTTTTGGCATGGTGCGAATTGGACCTTTCTAGCATGGGGAGCCATCAATGCTCTTTATTTTTTACCTTTATTATTATTGAACAAAAACCGAAATCATGTTGATTCGGCAGAGATGAATTTCTCGCTTGCTTCATTAAAAACATTTTGGCAAATCCTAAGCACTTTTATGCTTACTTGTTTGGCCTGGATTTTCTTTAGAGCCTCCAGCATCGGTGTTGCGGTAGATTATATCAAACGCATGTTTACCCAAGGCGTATTCCAATCCCAATACCTAGCCAACCAGCGATACAGCTACGAATTACTGCTTTTAATACTGATCTTCATTGCCATAGAATGGCGTTATCGCACTCAAGTCGAACCGCTTTCGGGACGCTATTCTTGGGCTAAAATATCATTTTGCTTAGTCGGAATCGCATTATGGGGTGTTTTTTCTGATTATAAAGAATTTATATATTTCCAATTCTAATGAAAAAATTTATCCTTTTTATAGCCAAATTGCTTAGTCTTATGCTAGTGTTATTTTGCCTGCTTGATTGGGCATTTACCCAAGTCTATCTGCAGGATAGCAATCGAAATAAAACTAACGCAATTTACAACTCTCAACAGAAGAATTTTGATGTCATTTTCATGGGTTCCTCGCGTGCCAACAATCATTTTATTTCTTCTATTTTCGAAAAACAAGGTCTCAAAACTTATAATTATGGAGTGAGCGGATCCCATTTATACGAAACTGCCTTGATGCTGGAATTAATGATTGAACGTCATTATCAAATCAAGAATCTAATTATTCAAATTGATTTAAATATTGGCGGAGACCAACAACCATCTCCAAAATATACTGCGCAATTTTTACCCTTTATACATCATTCTACAACTATTGCCAACTATTTGTCATCTCAACCTGATTTTTACTATTGGCGTTATGTCCCTTTTTATAGGTATATTGAGTATGGTGCCGTTATAGGTTTTAGGGAATGTTGGGAGACTTTTCTTGGAAAACAAAGTAGCGTTCTACAAAATGGCGGCTATTATGCTTTGAAAGGCTCGGGTAAAAACATGAAAAACAATTTGACCGGACTAATTGCCAAACGTAATGTTAGTTACGAAAAAATAAAGAATCTGTGTCAAAAAAATCACATCCGATTGATCGCTGTCACTACCCCAATATGTGAGAACACCAAAAATCGGGAGTATTTTGAAGAGGTAACCAAGTTGTATCCCGAAATTCAAAGGTATGACACGGTGGTCCGGGATGATCGTTATTTTTCAACCTGTGGCCACATGAATATTGATGGTGCCACCATTTTGACAAAAAAATTACTGAATGATTATTTTAAGAAATAATAAACTTTCATAACTGTCCCTAATCGCACCTTAAACCCAGAATCAGCATTAGCCTTCATAACACAGTTGGAATATCTGGGTTAAACAACTATTTACTTCCTCAGTTCGTCCTGATAATTATCAAGATTCGTTTGGGGAGCCACCATTAGGGACAGGGGCTATCCCACTTTGTCGCCATTCGCCCCTTTTCCTAATGCTGTCGGGCTATCCGCCTTTACTTTGGTAGCTTGCTTCTATCCCTCTCCCTTTCCAGAAACCAAGACATTTTTAGCTAATTTGGGTGTTTTTTTGAGTTTATACAAAATAATGCCCAGTCCTCCATTGATGCTCAGAGTGTCTCCATTCATCTTTTTCTTCGTGTTATGAAAAGCTAAACCTCCTGCCTAGCCCCGATAGTGGAAATCCTTATAAGCCGGTGTTCGGCACATTAGTATTGAAACGGATAGCGGGAGTAAACATGCTTAAAAGGCAAAATCTTTCAGCTCCAAATTAGCAATCAAACTTATGTTATACCATTAACAAACTCTTTTACCTAATTAATTTAAAACTTGTGTTCCTTCTTGCTAATCGCCAATAAAGAAAACAACGAAATGCAAGCCGCAATTGTAAGATAGAAACCCACATAGGTCAAACTATAAGTTGAGGCTAGCCAAATGGCAATCATAGGTGCAAAAGCTGCTCCAACAATTCCTGCCATATTAAAAGTCAATGAAGCTCCTGAATAACGAACCGTGGTAGGAAATAATTCAGAAAGAAATGTTCCTAAAGGCCCATAAGTAAATCCCATCAAAGCCATTCCAGTACACAAAAAGAAAGTTACCATTACCATACTTCCGGAATTTAAAAAATGTGAAAAGAAAAAACCAAAAAAAGCAATAGCAGTCGTAGCAATAATTAACATTTTGCGACGCCCAATTTTATCCGCAACTACAGCAGAAATTGGAATAAACAGGGCAAAAAATAATACCGAAAACAACTGAATCAATAAAAAGTCTCTTTTCTCGTAACCCAAATCGGATGTTGCCCAACTCAATGTAAAAACGGTCATTAAATAAAATACCAAGAAAGTTGTAATAGAAGCCAATGTTCCAAAAAGCAATTGGTTTTTATATGATTTAACCAAAGTAAGAAAAGGAATTTTAACTTCTTCGTGTTCTTTTTTAGAGTTTTCAAAAGAAGGAGTTTCGGTAATTTTAGTTCTGATATAAAAACCAACTACAACCAAAAGTGAACTGGCAATAAAAGGAATTCTCCATCCATAATCCATAAAATCTTTACTGCTCATAGAATCTGTTAACAACAAGAAAGTCCCGCCTGAAAGTAGCAAACCAATTGGCGCACCTAGTTGCGGGAACATTCCATACCAAGCACGTTTGTTGGGTGGTGCATTTTCTATAGCTAATAAAACAGCTCCTCCCCACTCTCCTCCTAGACCAACTCCTTGACCAAATCGGCACAACATCAATAACAAAGGAGCAACAATACCAATACTGGCATAACTTGGTAAAAAACCAATGGTCACAGTAGAAATTCCCATTGTTAACAAAGCTGCCACTAAAGTAAATTTACGGCCAATTTTGTCACCATAATGCCCAAAAAAGGCTGAACCCAATGGACGAGATAAAAAAGCAATAGAAAAGGTTGCCATCGATTGTAAGGTTGCCATCGTAGCGTCTGCACTTGGAAAAAACAATTGCGGAAAAACCAAAACGGCGGCATTGGCATAAATATAGAAATCAAAAAACTCTATCGTCGTACCTATTAAACTACCAAAAAGAATATGTTTTAAAGAATTCACTTTGGCTGATCTGGTTATTTCTTGCATATGTATTTTATAATGTTAAACTAAGACGTTGCTTTATTTTTCGAAAGTAACTAAGATTTTGTTCCAATATTTTTTGGTAATTTAGCATCAAATAAACTTTGAATATGCCAACCGACTGTATCAGCTACCAAAACTCTGGATATTTCTCTTCTTTGATGAATGATTATTTAAACCAAAAAGAGCCAACGCAACTGTTTTACAATCGATTCCCAAATCTTGAAAATTTCGAATCACAAATAAAGGAAAAAAAAGAAAATTTCGACGGTAACGGCAATAACAATTTCAAAACAAAAAGAGAGGTTTTAGTTACGGTTCTGAAAAACCAATATTCAAAAATTCCCACATCTGATTTGACGAAACAAAATATTGAAGCTTTGGCTAATGCCGATACTTTCACTATTACTACAGGACATCAGCTGAATTTGTTTTCTGGTCCATTATACTTTTTGTATAAAATTATTTCTACAATCAATCTGACCAAGGAATTAAAAACAAAATATCCGTCCCATAACTTCGTACCCATTTATTGGATGGCTACTGAAGACCATGATTTTGAAGAAATTAATTATTTCAGTTTCAAAGGAAAAAAATTCCATTGGAACAGAGAAAGCACTGGACCTGTCGGAAGATTATCTACTGAAGGGTTGGACGATTTCCTCGAAATATATGCACTCGAAATAGGCTCCAGCACCAATGCTAACACTATCAAAAAAATATTTGAAGATTCTTATATTAAGCATGACAACTTAGCTGATGCCACCAGATATTTGGCAAATGAACTTTTTGGTTATTATGGATTGGTTATTCTTGATGCGGATCATCAGGATTTGAAACGCAATTTTATAGCGTACATAAAAGAGGAATTACTGTATCAAACATCCTTCAAAGCAGTAACAGAAACCATTGAAAAATTAAAAGACTATTCGGTTCAGGTAAATCCGCGCGAAATCAATTTATTCTATATTGAAGATGATTTGCGCGAACGAATTATTCTTGAGAATGGAATTTACAGAGTCAATCATACCAAAATTGAATTCACTGAATCTGAAATTTTAGTATTATTAGAAAGCAATCCTGAAAAATTCAGTCCCAATGTTATTATGCGTCCTTTATATCAAGAAGTCATTCTTCCCAATTTATGCTACATTGGTGGAGGTGGAGAAATTGCTTATTGGTTCGAATTGAAATCATTTTTCGCTTCCGCAAAAGTAACTTTCCCAATATTGTTATTAAGAAACTCTGTCCTTTTGGCAACCGAAAAACAAAACAAAAAGGCCGACAGATTAAATCTGTCCTGGTCTGATTTATTTTCAAAACAAGCTGCTTTAGTCAATCGCATTACCCAGAAACTATCGGATTTCCCGATTGATTTTTCCGAGCAGAAAGAAACATTAAAAAAACAATTCGAGGTAATTTTAGAATTAGCCAATCATACTGATAAATCTTTCTTAGGAGCCGTAAAAGCACAAGAAGTAAAACAAACCAAAGGCTTGGAAACTCTCGAAAAGAGATTACTTATTGCCCAAAAAAGAAAGTTTCACGATGAGCTACAACGCATCATTGACTTGCAAAACGAATTATTTCCTAACCAAAGTTTACAGGAGCGTCAAGCTAATTTTTCTGAGTTTTATTTGGAAAATGGAGAACGTTTAATTCCGCAAATAATGAGCCAACTTAAACCATTAGAACAAAATTTCAATATCATTACTTTAGATTAAAAGTATAAATCTCCCAAAACTAACCAAAAACCCAATGACGAAAGACCGCCTTATTTCACTTGATGTATTTAGAGGATTGACTATTTTATTAATGACCATTGTTAACAATCCAGGTAGCTGGGCAACCGTTTATCCTCCTTTACTTCACTCCGAATGGCACGGCTGTACTCCTACCGACTTGGTTTTTCCATTCTTTATTTTCATTATGGGAGTGGCTATTTCTTTTGCAATGCCAACTAAAAACTATGACAGCACAACATTCAACAAAATTCTAACGCGTTCACTGCGTATGTTTTGCTTAGGTGTCTTTTTTAACTTTTTCGGAAAAATACAACTCTTCGGATTAGAAGGAATTCCATTAGTAATTGGTCGTTTAATTATAACTGCTGCAGTTGGATATGCATTGATGGGAAATTTCAATGCTAAAATAAAAACCTACTTCGCAGTTTCAATTTTTGCAATTTATTTAATCTTAGCCTATAGCGGTATCGAAGCCTATAAAATAGTAAGACTTCCGGGTGTGTTACAACGCATCGGAATTGTCTATTTCATTGCCTCCCTTTTGTACCTAAAAACGAATCAAAAAATACAATTACTCGTAGCTATCGGAATATTGCTAGGTTATTGGGCTATCATAACTCTTATTCCGGCACCCGGATTCGAAATCACTAACCTCGAAAAAGGAACCAATTTAGCTGCTTGGGTAGATAGTTTTTTATTAAAAGGACATATGTGGGAAGTAACCAATACTTGGGATCCCGAAGGAATATTAAGCACGATTCCGGCAATTGCTACCGGAATAATAGGCTTACTAATTGGACAGTTGCTCAACAGTCCATTATTAAAATTGGAAAAAGCCAAAAAAATGGCAATTATAGGGATCGCCCTTATTGCCTCAGGACAACTTTGGAATATTATTTTTCCAATAAACAAAGCACTTTGGACTAGTTCTTTCGTTTTATACACTGCTGGATTAGCCACAGTGGTCTTGACCATTTTATACTATTGCATTGATATTGCCGATTATAAAAAAGGAACCAAATTATTCCTAATCTGGGGAGTGAATCCAATGATCGTTTTCTTTCTATCCGAAATTATTCCGCAAGCTTTTGTCGCAATTTCGTTTCCAAACCCAAAAATACCAACAGAACAAATCAATCTTTTAGACTATTTGTATGCATTCGGAGTACAACCTTTTTTCAATAATCCAATGACAGCTTCATTAGTGTTTGCACTTCTTTATGTAAGTTTATGGACGATACTTTTGGCGTATTTCTACAAAAAGAAAATGTACTTTAAAGTTTAAAAAATATAAAAATCACAGTAATAACAGATTTTCGCCATTAAATTGACGATTTGCTAAAATCATTCGATAAAAAAAGTATATTTTTGCACAAAATTTTAAAACACAGAAAAAATGGCAACTAATAGAACTTTTACAATGATTAAGCCTGATGCTGTTCAAAACGGACACATCGGTAACATATTGGCAATGATTACAAACGGTGGTTTCAAAATCGTTTCTTTGAAATTAACTCAATTAACAGTTGCAGATGCTCAAGCATTTTACGCTGTACACGCTGCAAGACCTTTTTACGGAGAATTAGTAGAATTCATGTCTCGTGGACCAATTGTTGCTGCTATTTTAGAAAAAGAAAATGCGGTTGAAGATTTCAGAACTTTAATTGGTGCTACAAACCCAGCTGAAGCTGCTGAAGGCACTATCCGTAAAGCATATGCAACTTCTATCGGAGAAAATGCAGTTCACGGTTCTGATAGCGACGAAAATGCTGCTATCGAAGGAGCTTTTCATTTCGCAGGAAGAGAGCAGTTTTAGTATTCAGATTACAGATTATATAAAAAAATCCCATTCTTTTGAATGGGATTTTTTTATATAATCTAGGAATTCTTTACTGCTTTTCTGCCTTCTTATTTCTGCTATCTAAGAACAACATCCCTCACCACATCTCTGCGCAATTCCTCATTAATCATTTTTATAATCTTAGATTTTCCGTGACTTAATTCCTCCCGCAAAACCGCCGATGTCAACTGGACATACAATGTTGAACCTTTCAAAACCACATTACTGGTATAACTGTTCACACCGTTCCCCATCAAATTACGCCAAGCATCTTTCACATCAATCTCATCCATTCCTGATTGCAATTTATTAACCTCGATAATTTGCTTCAAAACGTCCCCTATCGAACTTTGATTATTTAGTCTTTTTGCCATAGTCATCTAGATTTATTGGTCCCGTTTTTTTATAATGATATTCTTTTTTCTCTGCATTCAAAACTACCAATTCTTTATCTGTCAAAGCCAATATTTCCTCACTCCATTTCATATAAGGAGTACTGTAATCTAAAAATGTTTGGTCATCAGCAAAGCGTATTTTTACATTTTCAAACGTATCATTCACCAAAAATGTTCCATCCAATTGTGGCATCACTTTCTTGCGAATCCCCACATTTTTTTTGTCAATTTGAAAATAATCAAACGATTCATTCATACCATATTGCTTCTCGTTTCCATCCTCAAAAATCACTTTTTCAATCTCCCAATAGCCGTTGATTTTCGCAACTTCAGCAGGAGTTATTTTTTGCTTACATCCAACAAAAAAAAGGGCAACCAGTAAAACACCTAATACTTTTCTCATAGAATATTTCTTTTTTTAAGGAGCTTTATCCTGCTATCCGCTTGTATTCCCGATTAAAAAAAACTACGGTAAAAAAACCTTGTTTTTCTAAATCAGGAGATACCGCTTCTATCAGGGCTAGGGCATTCCGCTTATCAACATCTCTAATTAATACGACAAAGTTAAACTTTAAAAATCCAAAGAAAATAAAAATTTCACCTTCTCATTAAACTATTTTTGACATTTTTGGTCTTACCCAAAACTAACCTTCACAACCATGTCAAAATCAATACTATTACTGATCTTTGCACTTTCCTGTATCAACTGCTCCTCTGATAATTCAGAACCAAATCCTACACCAGAAGAGATATTATATTTCCCGCCGCTTACAGGAACCGCTTGGGAAACAAAATCCATAGAAAGCCTTAGTTGGAAACAATCAGCTGTTCAACCTCTTTTAGATTATTTGGAACTCAAACATTCCAAAGGTTTCATCATCCTTGTCAACGGACGCATAGTAATGGAAAATTATTTCAACGATCATGATGCTACAACCAATTGGTATTGGGCAAGTGCAGGCAAAACATTGACATCAACCCTGACAGGAATTGCACAACAGGAAAACCTCATCAACATCAACAACAAAGTCTCACAATATATAGGAACAGGTTGGACAAGTGCTCCGCTAGCAAAAGAGAATTTAATCACCTGCAAAAATTTATTGAACATGACATCTGGACTGGACGACACAACAGATGATGTTTCGCCCTCAGCCCTAACTTACACTGCCGATGCAGGCACTCGTTGGGCGTATCATAATGTATATGTGAAACTACAAGATGTCATTGCACAAGCAAGTGGACAGTCTTGGAATAATTATTTCAAAACCAAATTAAGGGATAAAATAGGAATGAATGGCACTTGGTTTACAATTGGCAACAATATTGTTTACAGCAGTACCACAAGAAGTATGGCACGTTTTGGATTATTGATGTACAATAAAGGAAAATGGAAAAATGATGTAATCTTGAACGAAAACTATTTTAACGAAGCAACCAATACTTCTCAAAACATTAATTTGGGATATGGTTATTTATGGTGGCTAAACGGCAAAGCCAATTATCATTTACCACAATCACAGGCTACTTTTCAAGGTACTATTATACCAACAGCTCCAAACGATATGTTTATGGCTTTGGGCAAAAATGACCAGAAAATCTATGTAGTTCCCAGCAAAAAAATGGTTATCATCCGAATGGGAGATGCAGCAGATAACGTAAATCTAGCCTTATCCGATTTTGATGAAACATTATGGTCAAAAATAAGTGCCTTATATCAGTAGATTAAAATACCTATAGCCGTTTTCAAATTTTGAAAATGAGTATTTTAAGCAAAACGAAAAAACCTCATTTTCAAAATTCACAAATTGCCAAGACACCTATTCTTGAGTAAAGCTTTTATTTTATTAATGACGGTAAAATAAAATCCTTAACAATCTTATCAGCCTGTGGATGCCCATAAGGTTTATTATATGCTTTAGAAGTTATAATAATCACAAGCGGAAGCTCTTTGAAGACAATAAGTTCGTTTCCACCATTTCCAGCACAATAAAATGTTTCATAGTTTTTGCCTTTATAGGTAACAGACTTATTCCAAAATAAATAACCATAAAATTGATTATCTCTTTCGGGAATCTGAATTTGGTGTGTAAAAGTTTTTTGCACCCATTCAATTGGTATTATTTGTTTACCATTCCAAACACCATTGTTTTTATACAATTGGACATATTTTGCATAATCCAAAGATTTCATTTGTAAACCTCCAGCTGTATTTACCACTTTTTGCGGTGTATACTGCCATTGATATTTTGTGATATTTAATGGCTTAAAAAGTTTTTCATCTGCATATTTTTCTAGCCCATCAGGAACTTTTTTATCTAAAATATCGCCCAAAAGAACCATTCCAGCAGTAAAATAATCCCATCGGCCTCCATTAGTTTTAGCTTTATCCATTTGAAGGTCTAAAGTAAATTTAACCCAATTGTCAGTAGGATACATATTTTCCTCATTCCCTGGCGAGTCGCTATCGATATCAGAGCCATTAAAAGCAGAACTCATAGTCAATAAATCTTTTATTTTGACACTGTCTTTTTTAACTTCATAGTTTTCAAACGTTTTCAAATTGTAAAATTTATTCAATGTTTGGTTTTCATCCTGTATGTAACCATCATTAATAGCGATTCCCATAAGTGTTGATGCAAAAGATTTACCCACAGAGCGGGTGTCGTGCAATGTATTTCTGCTGGCACCATTAAAATATTCTTCAAGCAAAAGTTTTCCTTGATGAATTACAACTATACTCGTGATTTCCTTTAAATTATAGGTGGCGATTTCAGTATTAAGGGTTTCGATTTTCTTTTTGTCAAATCTAAAATCTGAAATTTCCCAACCGCTGTTTTGTTCTATAGGTTGAACCGCTATTTGTTTTGCAGTTATTTTTGGTGGTTGGATTATGAGCAGAACTTCACCTTCAGCAATTAAGCCACCAACCTTTACATCACTATTTTCATCAATTTTCACATAAGGTCTAATCTCAATTTTGAGCTGATGCTTACCATTTGTTAATACCTTTTCACCGCCATTGAGCTTGAATCTGTCCCACATATACATTGCCCACCAATCTTCACCTTTGGTGCTGGTTAAAGGAACCCTGAATGTAGTCGAAGTATTTTTGTTGCCACCAGAACCAAAGTTACATCCTGAATTAATATTTTCTTTATAGATAAATTTATTATCAATATAGAATGTAAATTGAAGATTACCTTTTTTAAGTAATTCTTCAGCTGATAAATCAGGAGCTAACTGATGAAGATAATTCGTTACAGAATTACCCATAAAAACCCTGATATTTAGGTCTGACCGATAGGTCAATTGGAAGGATTTAAGGAAATCAGATGTAGAATATTTGTCCAATGGAATATTTCCATTCATGAAGGTAACTCTGCCAACATTAGCTTTGTGCAGACTGTTAGTTATCCCATCATTGGATACAAGATCTTTTGTTTGTCCAAATGAACTTTGAAAAAAAAGAATGACTAAAAATATAAGTGAAATCCGTTTCATAGTTAATTATATAGTTAGCCTCAAAAGTATAGCTAAATACTGTAGAAAAATAGAACAGGATTAACATTTGGGAATATTAACGGAAAAGGATTTTTCTGTATTCGGACGGATTAATTCCGTTGATTTCTTTGAAACAGCGTGTGAAATGACTTTGATCAGAAAAGCCACACTCAAAAGCTATTGATGTTAAATCTAGGCTTTTTTCTGAGATTAGCTGTAAGGACTTTTGGATTTTTAATTTTCTAATATATTCTCCCAAACTAGAATTGAAGTGTTTTGAAAAATCTCTTGACAAATGTACAGGATGAATATTTAAAGTTTTTGACAAATAATCTAATGTAAGATTGTCAGAAAACTGGTCATTCAATATCATATTTACTTCAGAAACCCAACTCGGTCTTTTATTAGATCCAGTTTGATTAGCCCGAAGCATTTTTGCTAAAGTCTCTAATAATAATGTTTGAATTGAAAGTTGTGTTGTGTTATCATCAACTTTTGTTTCTTTAAAAATTTTATACATTAGAAATTTCAAATCGAGGTTAGCAATATTAATGCTGCCTTGTAAATCTGTTGTATTAAATTCCAAATTATCAAACCACCCTTTTTCTATTTCAATATGAAAACCTCTTGTAAATCCTGCGGGTTTGATGTTATAGTGCGGTTCTTGCCAATTATGAAACAGCAAACTGCCTGCGGAACAATTATAAATTTCTTTTTTGTTTCCTTCAATTACATTTCCTTGAAGTATAAAGGTAAAATAAGCGTTTTCGTGATAATGCCAATCAACTTTATCGTGAGTATAAACAGTATCGGTCAAAGTAATCCCTTCTAAATTAATAGTGTTATTAGTTTGTCCATAAAATTCTCCCTTTTGTGATTGCTTCATTATTGCTTCTAGTCGAATTAAGTCTTTCAAATATTACACAACTACCACTATTTACTTTCAATATAACTATAAATACTATTTCTTATTCTTAATCCTTCTCATCAATCCTAAAAAGAAAAAAACCAATCCAACAATCAGTAAAGCATAATAAAAACCAACACTTGTTGTTCTAATCATATTTGCCAACACAAAAGCCGCAATACTTACAAAATAAAAATATATAGGGCTTGCGTTTTTTAAGGAAGAAAAATTCATGAACTTATTATTTAAAAAAACTATCTACGAATTCGTATTTATTAAAAACCTGCAAATCTTCAATTCCTTCACCAACACCAATGTATTTAACCGGAATTTGAAATTGATCTGAAATACCGATAACAACACCACCCTTGGCAGTACCGTCCAATTTGGTAACAGCAAGTGAAGTCACTTCGGTAGCTGCTGTAAACTGTTTGGCTTGTTCAAATGCATTTTGTCCTGTAGAACCGTCCAAAACAAGCATTACATCGTGAGGCGCATCGCCAACCACTTTCTGCATTACTCTTTTTACTTTTGAAAGTTCGTTCATCAGGTTAATTTTATTGTGCAAACGTCCTGCTGTATCAATAATAACAATATCTGCATTTTGGGCCACTGCCGATTGCAGCGTATCAAAAGCTACAGAAGCAGGATCACTTCCCATATCTTGACGAACAATAGGCACACCTACTCTATCCGCCCAAATTTGTAATTGGTCAATTGCTGCCGCACGAAAAGTATCTGCCGCTCCCAAAACCACTTTAAAACCAGCTTTTTTAAATTGATAAGCTAATTTTCCAATTGTTGTTGTTTTACCTACTCCATTCACACCAACTACCATCAAAACGTAAGGTTTTGTATTTGCCGGAATTACGAATTCGGTTGCTTCGCCTGTATTAGTTTCAGATAATAATCCCGCAATTTCGTCTCTCAAAATTTGATTGAGTTCATCAGTTCCAAGGTATTTATCTGCCTCTACTCTTTTTTCAATTCGAGTGATTATTTTAAGAGTTGTGTTAACTCCCACATCTGAAGAAACCAAAATTTCTTCTAAATTATCTAAAACATCATCATCTACTTTTGACTTTCCAGCCACAGCTTTGGTTAACTTGGAAAAAAAAGTAGATTTTGTTTTTTCTAGACCTTTGTCTAATGATTGCTTCGCCTGTTCGCTTAAGCTCGAGTCTTTTTTCTCTGAGGAGAATATTTTTTTAAAAAAGCTCATGGAGTTTTATGATTTGGAATTTACATTTGTCAACTTAAACAAGAAAAATCAATTAAAAACAATCTTATTTGTCTTTACAGAAATCCTCAAAAAAGTCTTTTAATTTCAAGGTGTAAATATAGAAAATAAAAAAGCTACTTCCGAATGAAAGTAGCTTTTCTATAAAATGTAATAGTTAATTATTTCTTTTTCAAGAATTCATCAACTTCTTCAGGAGCCATAATAGATTCAACGAATGTATATGCCCCAGTTACTGGAGATTTCACCATTTTGATGGCTTTTGATAATCTCTTAGAAGATGTTTGTAACGATGCTACGGTTTTCTTTGCCATGATTCAAATGTTTTTTATATTTTAATCAATCTCTAATGTAAACATTTGAGATTTTATTAAAATCTCTAATTATTTAATTTCTTTATGAACAGTTACTCTTTTCAAGATTGGATTAAATTTTTTAATCTCTAATCTGTCTGGAGTATTTTTTTTGTTCTTAGTAGTTATATATCTTGAAGTACCTGCAACACCAGTAGTTTTGTGTTCAGTACATTCTAAAATTACCTGGATTCTATTTCCTTTCTTTGCCATCTTGCTATTTTTTTATTTTGGAAAAGATTATTTAATAAATCCTTCTGACTGCGCTTTTTTCAAAACTGCAGCGATTCCATTTTTATTAATTGTTTTTATCGTAGATGCTGCTACTCTAAGAGTAATCCATCTATCTTCTTCTGGAAGATAAAAACGCTTTTTAACTAAGTTTACAGAAAATTTTCTCTTAGTTTTGTTCATAGCGTGAGAAACGTTATTTCCTACCATCGCTCTTTTACCTGTAAGGTCACAAACTCTTGACATTATACTTATCTTTTATCGTTATTCAAAATCAGGGTGCAAAGAAAAGAAAAATAAACCTATAAACCAAAAAAATTATAGCTCTTTTTTCGAAATTTCTTTCAACAGCATTTCAACACCTTTAACCGTAGCTCTATCTATCACTTTTTCACGTGGTTGACCAAAATTAAACATTTCAACCAGAACTTCATTTGGCGTAGCCAATGCAATAAAAACTGTTCCTACGTCGGCATTTGCCTCTCCTTTGGACGGACCAGCATTACCCGTAGTCGCAATTGCATAATCTGTTTTTAGCAATGTTTTCACATTCAAAGCCATAGCCCTAGCGACTTCAGCACTCACAACACTATATTCCTCCACTAAATCCTTCGAAACACCTAATACATTTTGCTTCACCTCCGTTGAATAAGCAACAACACTCCCTTTGAAATAATTAGAAGCTCCAGGAACTGAACTAAGCAACTGCGCAATACTCCCTCCTGTACAGCTTTCGGCTGTAGAAATAGTTTTCTCTTGCTGTGTTAGAATTTTCCCCACAACCGTTTCTAAAGTTTCATCATCTTCAAAACCTACAATAATATCTCCTATTATTTTAGTCAAAGAAACCACATTCTCTTCTATGACTTTTTCCATTAACTCTCTATCAGTTCCTCTAGCCGAAAGTCGTAATCTTACTCTTCCCGGCGCGGGTAAATAAGCCAGTTTTATAAATTCGGGTAAATTATTTTCCCAGTCTTCAATTTGTTCCGCCACTGCACTTTCTCCTCGACCATAGGTAAGAATCGTTTTATGAAGAATGTAAGGTCGCTGATAATCTCGAACTACTTTAGGAATGATTTCATTTTCAATCAAATACTTCATTTCAAATGGCACTCCTGGAAGCGACACAAAAACAGTATCCTCCTTTTTCATCCACAATCCTGGGGCCGTACCCACTTGATTGTGAAGCACTATACATTTTGAAGGAACAAGAGCCTGATCTTTATTGATTTGAGTAATGGCTCGCTTATAAAAACCCTCAATCAATTCGGTTACATGTGCAAGAACAACAGTATCCACAACCAATTCGTCTTCAAAATAATCACAGAATGTTTTTTTAGTTATATCATCTTTCGTTGGTCCTAATCCTCCAGTAATAATGACGATATCAACCTTATTTTGAAGCTGTGAAAATGTATTTAAGATATGCTCACGAGAATCACTTATAGACAGCATCTCATGAACCTCAACTCCAATCTTATCCAATGATTTGGCTATAAAACCAGAATTTGTATCTACAATTTGACCAATTAGAATCTCATCCCCAATCGTAACAATAGCTGCTTTCATATTTTAAAAACTTTTTCTCTATATTAAATAAAAAAATCTAACTGTTGCATTTTCTATACAACTGTTAGATTCATTTATGTCTTATCCTTTTATAAAAAAATTAAAACGTCAAACTAAAGATCAAAATCTTTTCTCAACTCTTTAATAGCATCTTTAACCTGAGTCTTAACACTTTTGTAGGTCTCGATTATTTCTTTCTTTTTACCTTCTGTTTTGGTCCAAGCTTCTATTTGCAGAATTTCCTCGAATGCCACATTTAATCCCAACAAATCTAATGTTGGTTTCAATTTATGAGCAAAGGCATAAGTATGTTTGTGATCTTTGTTTTTAATTCCCTCTCCAATTTGCATCAAATCTTCAGGAACTTCTGTAACAAATAAATTCAAAATTTCATTCACAAACTCTGGATCATTATCCGAAAGTGCGTACACTTTTGCTAAATTATATTTTAAAGCCATTATTTTACTTGTATTCTAAATAGTTTTTGTCCTTCTAAAAATCCTTCTAAAACATCATCTGGTTTTACTGCCGCAACTCCTTCTGGTGTTCCCGTAAAAATAATATCCCCAATCTTTAAAGTAAAAAACTGAGAAACATACGATATCAACTCATCAATATTCCACATCATCATGTTGGAATTCCCTTTTTGTACCGTAACATTATTGTTCGTTAATTCAAAAGTAATATTTTCTAACGAAACAAATTGGCTTTTAGGTAAAAATTCTCCAATGACCGCCGAGCCATCAAATGCCTTAGCTTTTTCCCATGGAAGTCCTTTTTCTTTCAATTTCGCCTGTAAATCCCTTGCCGTGAAATCAATTCCAACACTAATCTCATCATAATATTTATGAGCAAATTTAGGCTCAATATACTTCCCAACTTTACTTATTTTTACAATAAGCTCAATTTCATGATGAATATCTTCCGAGAATTCCGGAATTACAAAAGGATGTTGTTTTAATAAAATAGCCGAATCCGGTTTCATAAAAACAACTGGCTCCGAAGGACGTTCGTTCTTTAATTCCTCAATATGATTGGCATAATTTCTACCGATGCAGATTATTTTCATTTTTTTTAAGTTTCTGAGTTGCTAAGTTTCTGAGATTCTTAGAGACTCAGAAACTTAGAAACTTACTTCGTATTTAATTTTCTTAATTTTATAGCTGTTAAAACTTTTTTGGTATACAGAGGAAAATCTGCATTTTGAATCCAACTGAAATAACCTGGTTCTGTTTCCAAAATTTTATCGACTTTAGCTCCTTTGTGTTTTCCGAAGGTGAAAATTTCTTCATTGTCTGCATCAAAAGCTATCATTCCTGCAAAATCTGCTATTTTTTTTCTGGTACTAAACTCAGACAGAGACTTCATATCATTTTCCAATTCTGGATAACGATCCAATTGCGCCATTAAAATTTCATAAGTCGCCATAGTATCTGCTTCGGCTGAATGGGCATTTTCAAGCTCTTTTCCACAGTAAAATTTTAAAGCAGCACTCAAAGTACGCTCTTCCATTTTGTGAAAAATAGTCTGCACATCTACTGAAACTCTATTTTTCATATCAAAATCAACTCCAGCTCTCAATAACTCTTCTGCCAATAATGGTATATCAAAACGGTCCGAATTAAATCCTGCCAAATCACTGTCCTTAATCATATTATAAACCTGAGGAGCCAGTTCGTTAAACGTAGGTTCATTGGCCACTTTTTCATTGCTTATTCCATGAATAGCGGTTGACTGAGGTGGAATTGGAATCGTTGGATTTACCAACCATGTTTTGCTTTCTTTATTTCCGTTTGGAAAAACTTTAAAAACAGATATTTCCACAATTCTATCTTTTCCTATGTCAATTCCTGTAGTTTCAAGATCGAAAAAACAAATTGGCTTATTGAGTTTTAGTTCCATTTTTTGTGTTTGAATTGGTACAAATATAAAGATTTGGTATTGATTTCATTTAAAGTCAATCGTAAAAATGTCAAAAAAAGAAAACCCGACAAACTATAAAAATTTGTCGGGTCCATTTTCAATTTATTCTGAATTAATAATCTCTATTTACATCAAATGCTTCAAGATATTCAGCTACTCTTTTCACAAAGCTTCCTCCCAACGCACCATCAACTACACGATGATCATAACTATGAGACAAGAACATTCTTTGACGGATACCTATAAAATCACCTTCCGGAGTTTCAATAACCGCAGGTACTTTACGGATAGCTCCCAGCGCTAATATACCTACTTGTGGCTGATTAATAATTGGAGTACCAAAAACACTTCCAAAAGTACCCACATTAGTAACCGTATAAGTTCCTCCTTGAGTATCGTCTGGTTTTAGTTTCCCCATTTTTGCACGGTTCCCTAAATCGTTAACCGCTTTTGCCATTCCTACCAAATTCAATTGATCTGCATTTTTAATAACAGGAACAATTAAATTTCCATTTGGTAAAGCTGCAGCCATTCCAAGATTGATGTTTTTCTTTTTAATGATAAAATCACCATCTACAGAAATATTCATACCTGGAAAATCTTTCAGTGCCTTAGCAACTGCTTCCATAAATATAGGAGTATATGTCAACTTCTCACCTTCTCTTTTTTCAAAAGCGTTTTTAACCTTATCTCTCCATTTTACAATATTAGTAACATCAACTTCTATAAATGATTGTACGTGAGCCGAAGTTTGAACTGAAGCTACCATATAACCCGAAATCAATTTACGCATTCTATCCATTTCCACAATTTCATCTCCTCCATTTACAGAAACAGGCGAAACTGTTTGTGATGGAGTAGCCACTGAAACAGCTTTTGGAGCTTCAACCGCTTTAGCTGGTGTCGCCACTACAGTTGCAGGTTGAGAACCTCTATTTTTTATATAACCTAAAATATCATCTTTAGTCACACGTCCTTCTTTTCCAGAACCAACAATGCTTTCTAATTCTGCTAAACTTATCCCTTCTTCTTTTGCAATATTTTTTACCAATGGAGAAAAGAACTTATCACTTTCAGAAAAACTAACGGGAGCTGAAACTGATTCTTTAGCTACCTCAACAGATTTTTGAATTTCCTCAATAATTGCCGGAGCAACTTCTGAGCTTGTAGATACAACATCTCCACCCTCTGTTTCAATAATAGCAATGGTTTGTCCCACTTGAACCAAATCGTCTTTTCCAAACAATTTTTCGACAAGAACACCTGAAACCTCCGATGGAACTTCAGAATCTACTTTATCAGTCGCAATTTCCAAAACGGCTTCATCCGCTTCAATTTTTTCGCCAACTTCTTTTAACCAATTTGTGATGGTTGCTTCTGCAACACTTTCTCCCATTTTAGGAAGCTTTAATTCAAATCTTGCCATATTGTTAATCTAAAAGGTGATTTTGATTTTCAGTTTGCGAAATTACTAAATAATATCAATATAAATTTCACTAAATGTAATTTTTACTTGATTTTTACAATTTCTCCTCTATCATTAAAAGAATCACTTCCAATGATAAAATTTGCATTTTTGGGAATAATTCTAAATGTAATTCCTTTGTTTCTATGCTTTTCATGAATATTAATGCATTCTTTGAAGGAAACAAACTCATTATCCAGAATAATCTGTGACCCATTTCTTATTGAAATTGATGACAAATTTACCTCTTTTTCTGTTTTCAAATCGAGAAAATCAACCTTTTTTTGGACAAGAAGAGCTATTATTTTTGCCAATGCAACAGATGCCGATACGAGTAAATAATTTTTAGGGATAGATTTGGTTTTAGACCTGCCTTGAATTCTTTTTATTAAAGAAAAAAACACAATTCCAATTTTCATAAAAGCAGAAAAAAGATAAGAAACCTGAAAATGTTTTCTATAGAAAAACTCCATTGCCTCTTGAAATCGTTTCATATAAGTACCATCTTTAATTGTACTTTCTCCTTTATAGTGGATCACAGTTGTTTCGTGAAAATAATAATTGTTTTTTCCTTTTTGCAATACCATATAAGACAAATCAATATCGTCTGAGTACATAAAGCAATCTTCATCAAAACCGCCCACTTCATCAAACAATTCTTTTTTAAGAATCATAAAAGCGCCTACCAAAATTTCAACTTCTCCTGTTTGATTTTCGGATAAATGTTGGGCATAATATTTATTAAAAAAATGAGACTTTGGGAATAGTTTATACAGACTGGTAATTTTGGTAAAGGCCACCCAAGGTGTAGGGATCCCCCTTTTGCTTTCTGGAAGGAAATTACCGGAGCCGTCAATCAGCTTTACACCTACTATACCTAAGTTTTTTTGTTTTCGGACAAATGCAAGTACTTTTTCAAATGTATCTTCGGCTACGACTGTATCTGGATTCAGAATACAGATATAATCCCCTTTGGCTTCAGCTACACCAATATTATTCCCTTTTGGGAAACCTACATTTTGGCTATTTTGAATTAGTTTGACATTTGGGAAACGAGTTTTTATCATCTCGCAACTATCATCTTGAGAGTTATTATCAATCATAATAATTTCGGAATCTATGTTTTTCAAAGCGCTTTCTACACTTAATACACATAGTTCCAAAAAATAGCGAACATTATAATTGAGGATGATTACGGATAGTTGCATTTTAAAAAAAAATTATAGCAACTTAATTAAGTCAACTGGATTTTTTGAGTTATTCCAAAAAACATACAAATCTATTATTTCAGTATTCTCATCAAAGCCATAATACAAAGTTGTTTGTTTTGAAATAAGGATAGAGTATATTTTTAATTCATTATTATAAATTCCGATTAAAGGATTATTAGACAATCGCAATAAATTTTCATCAACTAAATTTTTAAATTTCTGAGCTTCTTTTCCATTCCATTTGAGTAAAATAAAATCAATCTCTTCAAAATAAGTAAATTCAGCAATTGATTGCCACCTAAAACTGTAACTCATTTTAAAAATGGATATTTCAGTTTTATCTTTTGGTTCATATCTTCATTGGAAATTCCTTTTCCCTCCTTAGCGTCCTGAATGCTTTTTGAAATTAATTTCTCTAGAATTGGATTCATTATTTCAGAATCACTTGAAACAATAGAATCCTCTTCCGTACCATAAATTACTTTTGGTTCCTCCAATATCTCTGATTTTTTTTCGTGATGATTATTTTTTCTACCAATATTCATTACAGTCTCTTTTTATATCCAAATGTACAAAATAATTCTGCTAATATTAAATACAACCCAAAAGACAGAACAAGAAAACTATATTAGAAATTCTCCGAAAGCGCAACCCTAAAAGTCCAATCATCTTTGCTAATACCAAAATCCAACGCTAAATTACAGTCATTGATTTTATTCCATTTTATCCTTAAACCGGTCCCTACTGCGGGAGTCCAATTATCAAAATGATAGGTGTCTAAATTTGATACTGAAGAAAAATTACCATAAAAAACAGCTCCAAGAAAACCGTTTCTGGTAATATCAGTACGGTATTCTGTTTCCAAATACAATAAAGAGTTACTGCGGTAACGGTTGCGAGTGAATCCCCTACCCGTTTTACCATAACGATCCCAACCGATGCTTGGCAAATCCAAATAATGAGGTTTTCCATCAAAAACAGCCCAATAAAAAGCTCTAGTAGCCAAAACTTTATGGCGAGTAGTACTAAACGAATGATACTTTCGGGCATCTATATATATTGATTTCCATTCCGTATGACTTCCAAAAGCTTTGGAATTGATCCGATAATCGGCCTCAAAATAATATCCTTTTTTTGGGTTCAAAATATTATCACGAGAATCATACAGAGCCTGAAAAGCAATTCCAGAGGAAAGTTCATCAGAGTAATCCCCTTCCTGATATTTATTAAAATCAGTTGGCTCCGAAATTTCAGAATCTTCCGAAATATGCTGATAATTGTCTAATTGAAAACCCAAGCCCAATCCAAAATCTCCCTTTATTTTACGGGTCACAAATTGATAAAACCGAATTTGCTGATAACTCACCTCCGATTGTGGATCTTTTGAACTATTGCCTCCCAAACCGTACGTAAACTGCGGATAGATCATATACCTATAATCGCCTATAAAATTATATTTATTGTCCTTGGTATATATATAAGATTGTATGGGAAAAGAATATTGCCCCGTAAAACTAGTGGTTGGAGTAAAATAAACTTCGGACATTTTGGTGGTTTCATGATTCTCATCCAAAAAAAAAGTAGTTACAAACGACACCACAAGCCCTCCTTCTGAACTCTTCATATCAGGAGCGGGCATTAAAGAAAAGGCTACTTTACTTGGTTCTTTTTTCTTTGCGGTATCATTTTTTATAAAAATACTTTTCAGAATCTGTTTCATATCCAAACTATCACTTCTAAAATCTATTTTCTGCGAAAAAGAAGAAAATGAAGAAGTAACAAAAAAAAACAGAAGTAAATTTCGCTTGATGAAACCCATACATTTTGGTTGGTATTATAGAAAAGGAATAATTTTTCAGCTTTTCAAATATAATGAAAATTGAAAACATATAAGTTGCATAAGTATATTTAAGTCTTATTACTAAGCGCCGACAAGCTTGCTGAAGAAAAAAATATCAAAAACAATAAAACCTATTTAGCCCCGATAGTAGTGAAAATCCTCCCGATTTTTCTCGGGAGATTGCAACGAAAAACGGGAACGATCTTTCCCGAAAAAGCCCAATCATTCGCTCCAAATCCTTTTTATCCATCAAATCTAGGATTGTTTGTTTTTGTTTAATATCTTTCTTTTGATTTTCAACTGAATAGCACTATGAAAAAAATATTTATTCTTTTCTTTCTGTTTGTGTCTGTTTCTTACGCCCAAACCAAAGGATGTACAGATAGTCTTGCTAAGAACTTTAATCCAAAAGCTACCGAAAATGATGGAAGTTGTGAGTATGTTTCCACAAAAATCAGGGTGAAATTTACCAAAAAACTAAGTGACTCCATTGCGGAAACTTCGGGTTTGATTACTTCCGAAAATTTATTATGGACACATAATGACGACATGAGCACTACGCTTTATGGAATGGATACCAAAGGAAAAATCAAGAAAAAAATCAATCTTGAAGGAGTAAAAAACAACGAATGGGAAGAAATTTCACAGGACAGCTCCTATCTATACATAGGAGATTTTGGAAACAATATCGCTGGAAACCGGAAAGATTTATACATTTTGCGAATTGAAAAAAAGTCCATCCTAAATCCGACTCCCGCGATTGACACCATCTCATTTTCGTATAGCAACCAAAACGATTTTGATACTAAAATAGAGGCAAACACTACCAATTTTGACTGTGAAGCATTTGTCGTTTCGAAGGACAGCATTTACTTATTTACTAAACAGTGGGAATCCGAGAAAACAGGTGTGTACAGCTTATCCAAAAACCCCGGAACCCATATTGCAAAACTAAAAGAAACGTTGAATGTGGAAGGCTTGATAACTGGTGCAACCTTATTGCCTCAAGAAAAAGGTGTTGTTTTGTGTGGGTATTCGCATTTTCTACAACCTTTTGTTTATCTTTTGTATGGCTATAAAAACAATGATTTTTCGACCGGAAATAAAAGAAAAATTAAACTTTCGCTACTATTCCATCAGATAGAAGCAATCACTACCGAAAACGGACTGTTATTTTACGTAACGAACGAAGCTACAAAAAATAACTTTATCTACAATCCGCAGGAAATACACCAAATCGATTTGAGTCCCTATTTGAAAAAGAAAAAAAAGGCTAAATAGTTGAAGTCAATAAACTATTGAATTGCTGAATTATTATAGGTTAATTCACGTTTCAAAATAAACTATTCGCTAATAGTGTTATAATAGTTTACTTTTGCAAAAAAATTAGCCTTGTGAATTATCTATCAGTAGAAAACATATCAAAATCTTTTGGGGAGCGCACGCTGTTCAAAGACATTTCCTTTGGAATCAACAAAGATCAAAAAATTGCCTTTATCGCCAAAAATGGTTCGGGTAAAACGACCATTATGAACATCATCAATGGTTTTGACGAACCCGATACAGGACAGGTTGTGCTCCGAAAAAGCATCAGAATGGCTTTTTTGTCACAGGACAATAAACTGCAGGATGAATTGACGATTGAGGAAAGTATTTTTGCATCGGACAATGAGAGCTTGAAAGTAATTGAGGCTTACGAAAAAGCATTGGAAAATCCAGAAGACGAGGAAGCATACCAAAAAGCTTTTGACGCTATGGATCGCCATAATGCTTGGGATTTTGAAACACAATACAAACAAATTTTGTTCAAATTGAAGTTAGAAGACTTTAAACTGAAAGTAAAAAGCCTTTCGGGTGGACAGAAAAAACGTTTGTCTCTTGCTATCATTTTGATTAACCGTCCCGATTTATTAATTCTGGATGAGCCAACGAATCACTTGGATTTGGAAATGATCGAATGGTTGGAGAGTTATTTTGCCAAAGAAAATATCACGTTGTTTATGGTAACGCACGACCGTTTCTTTTTGGAGCGTGTTTGTAACGAAATCATTGAATTGGACAACGGAAAAATATACCAATACAAAGGAAATTATTCTTATTACCTAGAGAAAAAAGAAGAGCGTATTGCTTCGGAAAATGCGAGTGTCGATAAAGCACAAAACTTATTTGTCAAAGAATTGGAATGGATGCGCCGCCAACCGAAAGCGAGAACAACCAAATCAAAATCGCGTCAGGATGATTTTTACGACATTAAAGAAAAAGCCCAAAGTCGCAGAAAAGAAAATGTAGTGGAGCTTGAGATTAATATGGAACGTATGGGAAGCAAAATTATTGAGCTTCACAAAATTTCCAAAAAGTTTAAAGATCACGTTATTCTCGATAATTTCAATTATGATTTCCAACGTGGCGAACGCATTGGAATTATTGGTAAAAATGGAACTGGAAAATCTACATTCTTGAATCTTTTGACAGGAACTATGCCATTGGATAGTGGAAAAGTAGTTATAGGAGAGACAATCAAAATTGGTTATTACACCCAAAGCGGAATTAACCCAAAACCGGGACAACGTGTAATCGATGTAATCAAAGAATACGGAGAATTTATTCCGTTAACGAAAGGCAGATTGATTTCGGCTTCGCAATTGTTAGAACGTTTTCTTTTTGATGCCAAAAAACAATATGATTATGTAGAAAAACTGAGTGGTGGTGAGTTGAAACGTCTGTATTTGTGTACGGTTTTGATTCAGAATCCTAACTTTTTGATTCTTGATGAGCCAACGAATGATTTAGATATTGTGACTTTGAACGTATTGGAAAGCTTCCTTTTGGACTATCCTGGATGTTTGGTGGTGGTTTCACACGACCGTTATTTTATGGACAAAATCGTCGATCAGTTATTCGTTTTTAGAGGTCAGGGGGAGATAGAAACGTTCCCTGGAAATTACTCCGACTTTAGAGCTTACGAAGACAGTACCGATGTTGCCCAAAAAGAGGACAACAAAACGGAGAAAAAAGAATGGAAACAAAACAATCCGACAGGAAACCTAACTTTCAACGAGCAAAAAGAATTTCAGAAAATTGAGAGAGAAATCAAGGACCTGGAAATTGATAAAACCAAAATTGAGCAGTTATTCTCGGAGGGAAAAGTAGCCGATGCTGATATTGAAAAGAAAGCAAAGGAACTAGAAAACATTATCAAGAAAATTGAAAACAAAGAGGAAAGATGGTTTGAACTTTCTGCGAAGCTGGAGGGATAAATCCCTGAACAGAAGTAAAACTCACTGATACTAAAAAACTCCAATACTTTTAGCCAATAACGACTAAAAGTATTGGAGTTTTTTTTTATTATGAAAATTAATCTTTTCCATTAGTCAGAATAAAATTCCAAAAAAAGCATTTCTTTTATGATTTGTAAAATAGTTTCTTTTATATTCGCTGTAAGAATAATTGTTTATTTAAACAATTATTCTCTATTATCGAGCAAACTACAACTAATTCGCTATAGAAAAACCAAATTTACTAACAATTAACCAACAATTAAAATGATGAAACACTATTTTGACTTCAATTTAACAGGGAAAAAACTATTGCCTATATGGCTACTTTTTTATGCTTGTTTTATTACACCATATGTTTTTTTGATTATAAGCCTGAAAAATATACAGCTTGGAGGAACACCTCAACTTTATATTTTTCCAATGTTTTTAGTATTGTTTTTAATTGCATTTATTATAATTTTTTATATTTCAAAACTAATAATAGAACATATCACCTATAAAGAAAAATCAATAGTTTTTGGTGGGTCGTTTGGTGAATTTATTGGACAAATGATATTAGGTTATTTCCTATCCATAATAACCCTTGGTATTTACATGCCCTGGTTTATACGCAATATGCATAGCTTTTTTATTGACAATTCATCATATGATTCAAACTCTTTTACATTTCAAGGGAAAGGTGGGAAATTATTTAAAATAATAACATTTACCCTTATTTTACCAATGATTATAATGATGATTATATTGGTAAAATTCGCAATGAATTATACAGGTCAACAAATGCCAGCTTATATCCCATACATTCAGCAAATAATTATGTTTATAGTATTAATACCCTATATGTATTTTGTTTATAAATGGACTGTAAATATTGATTTCAAAAATTACAATATATCATGGGACACTAATTTTTGGAATTCATGTGGTAAAATGTCTTTAGAAATTTTTCTTTCAATTATTACATTTGGGATTTATATGCCAATGGCTGTCCTAAAATTATATAAATATTTCACAGAAAAAACAGTGGCAAATAATGGAGAAATAAAACGAGAATTTGGATTTGATAACGATGACATGAATGACTTCCTATTCATCTGGGGGCAATTACTATTAACAATTATCACTCTAGGAATATATTATCCGTGGTCAATTTGCAACACTCATAAACGATTAATTAGCAAAACTTATCTAAAATAAACCAATAACTATTTCGGACTGAATAAGAATTAAAACAGGTCGCTTTAGTATTATACCCCTTGAGAGCTTTGGAATGAGAAGTCTCCGTTGTATAAAGGCTCTCGACTTCTTCCTCATTCTTATCTCGTAACGAAAACTTCTTTTCAATGACAAAAAAATATTATTTCATTGTTCTACTTCTTTTATTCTTTTGCAACAATTCATTTGCTCAAACACAGGGAGAAATGAATGCAACAGCAAATACAAATTATAAAAAAGCAGATTTAGAACTGAACAAAGTGTACAAACAACTAATGACTATGCTTGATCAAAATGAAAAGACATTCTTAATTCAAGCAGAAAAAGATTGGGTAAAATTTCGCGATTCACATTGCAAATTCGAAGCTTCCCAATATGAAGGTGGAAGCATTCAGCCTTTAATCTATTCTTCTTGTTTAGAAGAATTAACGAAGAAAAGAATAGTAGAAATTAAGGCAAGCATAAAAGATAGAGATAGGTAAAGCCAATCTCTTAAAACAAAAAAAGCCACAACAAAATTTAATTTTGTTGTGGCTTTTGCTTTGAAAATGCCAACGGTTTTATGTATTTTTTATYAAATTTATAATTCATAAACTTCATCAATGAAAAAAGCAATACTACTTGTTTTTACAGTACTTTCAATACAATTGCAAGCCCAGTCAAAAAACGCAAAGACTCCAGATTCTATTCAAAACAATCAAACAACTTCCAAATGGAATTTTGGATTAGAACTCGATGTTCTGCCTTATGCCACGGGAGGTTATTTTGGAGCAGTTTGGGTGGGTAAAGGTAAATGGCGTACAAGAGCACTTTTGGCCGATGTCAACAAACCAGACTTCACAACCAAAGAGGGTTTCACCAATCATCACATAAAAGCTTATGCGGTCGTTTTGGATCGTTTTTTGAAAGACAATTGGAAAGACAATTGGAAAGGCTGGTGGATTGGAGGCGGACCCGTGTACTGGAAAAGCGATATCCAAAGCGATAGTAGCAATGCCGCAAAAAACTTCGAAAACTTTTTATTAAACGGAAGTTTAGGTTACAATTTCACGATTTACAAAAATATTTATATTTCGCCTTGGGCAGGTTTAAGTCTTAAAGTTTCAGGCAACGATGAATTCACTCTGGACAACAAAGAATACAATTTACCTCTGCTAAACCCTGAAGCCTCGGTCAAATTTGGATTTCATTTTTAATATCTTGCTTCTTATTTAAGCCAATAGATTCAAAAACAAGTATTAAAACAGTTTTATTACTTTAAATTAAATCGTTACAACAAAAATTTGTTTAGTTTTATGCTTTGTTTTTTTAAAGAATTGATTTAGCAAAATCTAAATAAACGTTTTGGTTAAAGCGAAAACTTCCTTATGACTTTTACAAATATTCTGAAATTGAGAATTTTATTTCTTTTTTTTCTTATTTATTCTCAAGCTGCTTTTTCGCAAGAAGAGAAAATAGAAGGAGAAAAAAAACGCCCACTACGCTCAATTGTTGATCTATTTACAAAAGAAGACACCCTGAAAATTAGCAAACCGGATTCTAAAACAAATTTAATTGCATTCCCCACATTAGGTTACCAGCCAGCAAATGGTTTTACCCTTGGATTTATAAGCCAATTTAGTTTCAAAATAAAGCCAGAAAACAAAATCTCATTACTGTCTGGAGGAGCTTCCTATAGTACCCAAAAACAGGTTCTGACTTATTTAAAAAACAATATGTACATCAGCAATGACAAGTTCTACTTTAGCGGTGATTTTCGTTATTATATTTTCTCACAATCCAATTTTGGTCTAGGAACAGATATTATCCCTTGGGGCTCAGAATTCAAAGATTTTAATTTTAGTTCTATAGAGCAACCCATGAATTACAATTACTTTAAATTTCATGAAACGGTTTCCTACAATATCTTTCCTTCATTTTTTATTGGAGCTGGAATCCACTTTGACAGTTATTCCAACATAGATGATAAACTTTTGGATGTTGCCAATGGACAATACACCTACCATTATAATTATTCAAAAAAATATGGTTTCAGTAACAAGAATTATGCGGTCAATGGGATGAGTCTAAATTTGATATACGACACTAGGGACAACCTAATAAACACCAATAAAGGTTTGTTTCTAAACATGAATTACCGCTACAATCCGCAAACCAATCTTAATAGGCACAGTAGTTCCACTTTATTGCTTGAATCCAGATATTTTATACCTCTTAGCAAAATAAACAAACAATACGTTTTAGGCTTTTGGGCTTATGGCCAGTTTTTGGCAAGCGGCAAACTCCCCTATTTGAATCTTCCTGCTATTGGCTGGGATCAAAACAGCCGTAGTGGAAAAGGGTATATTCAAGGACTTTTTAGAGGTACAAACCTTATGTATTTTGAAAGCGAATATCGTTTCCCAATTACCAAAAATCAAATGATCAGCGGAACCGTATTTGCCAATGCTACAACGGCAAGTGATGTCGACAAAAATCTCGGATTATTCGAATCCATCCAGCCCGCTATTGGAGTAGGATTAAGAGTCCTCCTTGACAAAGACACTCTGACCAATTTTATCGTCAATTTTGGACTGGGACGCGATTCTCAAACATTCTATTTTAATGACGGAGAAGGATTTTAAATCTTAATTCTATTGCAAATTTTGGAGCAGAAAGATTTGGCTTTTTTAGGCAACATCGTCCCGCTATCCGTTGCAATCTTGTTTGCCGAACCCCGGCAAACAAGGATTTTCACTACTATCGGGGCTAAAGAGAGAGATTTTGCTTTTTTGCCATCATTAAAGAAAAGGAAACAGTAATAATCGAATTCAGTTTTTAACAAAAAATCAGTATCGGTTTTTACTATATTTGCGCTTTAAAAAAACAACCCTTTTCTATGAAACATCTATTATCTGCCCTAGTGGCCTTGACTCTTCTTATTTCTTGCAACAAAAACAAAGAAGCAACAACTGAAGCAACAACAGAACCTGCAAAAGAAGCAGTTGTTGATAACGTTGCTAAAAACGACAAAGAAATCACCGATTACATAGCCAAAAATAATATAAAGGCAGAAAAAAGTGAATCAGGCTTATATTATGTAATTAACGAACCTGGAACTGGAGCGCAACCTACAGCAACATCAAATGTAACCGTAGCTTACAAAGGTTCTTTTACTAATGGAAACGTATTTGACCAAAGCGGTCCTGAAGGAATTTCTTTTGGCTTGGATCAAGTTATTAAAGGTTGGACAGAAGGTATTCCTCATTTTAAAGCTGGAGGTAGTGGTATTCTTTTGGTCCCTGCTCATTTAGGATACGGAGATAACACTATGGGACCTATCCCTGGAGGTTCAGCACTTATTTTTGAAGTAAAATTAATTTCGGTAAACTAGGTCGATTTTTCGGATAAAAGTAAATTGAATAACAATGCCCATTTCTATGAAACACTTATTATCTGCCTTTGTGGCCTTAACTCTTTTTATTTCTTGTTCTTCTTCCAATGACAAAGAAGAAAACATTGATTACGTTGCCAAAAACGACAAAGAAATCACCGATTATCTGGCAAAAAATAATTTAACTGCACAAAAAAGCGAGTCTGGTCTATATTATATAATTAAAGAACCCGGAACCGGAACACAGCCAACTGCAACATCTAATGTAACTGTAGCCTATAAAGGATATTATACCAGCGGAACAGTATTCGACGAAAGTAGTGCTTCAGGGATTTCTTTTGGCCTTAACCAAGTGATAAAAGGCTGGACGGAAGGCATTCCTCATTTCAAAGCTGGAGGTAATGGCATCCTTTTGATACCTGCACATTTAGGATATGGGAATTATTATTACAATGGTATTCCCGGCGGTTCGGTACTTATTTTTGATGTAAAACTAATTTCAGTAAATTAGGAGCATTCACCCAAGAGGATTTAAATTTAGCTCACAATAAAAAAACAAAACCACATCGGAATAAGATTCTGTTGTGGTTTTTGTTTTTAGCTGAATAATCAATCAATTTTTACCAAGCAATCGGATTGTAATCTTTCAAAAATTTACCGCACCAATGCTTTCCTGTGTTGATACCATCAAACAACGGATCCATAACTCTTGCAGCTCCATCTACAATATCTAGTGGTGGCTGAAAATCCTGCTCTTCCTGTTTTCTTTTGGCCAGTTCTGCTGGATCTTCGTCGGTTACCCAACCAGTATCAACAGCATTCATGAAAATTCCGTCTTTGGCAAGCGTTCCTGCTGCAGTATGCGTTAACATATTCAAGGCAGCTTTGGCCATATTGGTATGTGGATGTCTGTCTTCCTTGAAATCACGGTAAAATTTACCTTCCATCGCCGAAACATTAATGATGTGTTTTTTCCCTGTGTTGTCTTTCTTCATCACTTCCGAAAGGCGATTGCATAACACAAAAGGCGCAACCGAATTCACAAGCTGTACTTCAATCATTTCTGTAGTTTCTATTTGTCCCAACTTCAAACGCCAGCTGTTCACTTTTCGTAAATCTACCTGTTGCAAATCGGCGTCGAGTTCTCCTTCAGGGAAAACTTCTTGTGCTACCAACGTATTGTCAAAAGAATATGGAATCTGCGATAATTTTGCGGAAGCCCTTAAACCAATTCCAGGTTCCGGTCCATGCCAAGTTACCGGCATATTCTGATTGGAAGAAGCCCCACTGGTCAATACTTTTAATTCATCCAAACAATTGGTATGATCCAATAACAACTCTTGTGCTTGTTGTGGCAAAGAACCAATTGGACGTTCTTCATTTTCCATTAAGTGAGTATAAAATCCCGCAGGACGTCTCACAGTTTGCGCAGCATTATTGATTAGAATATCCAATCGACCGTATTTTTGCTCAATAAAATTGCAAAAAATCTCCACGCTCGGAATATGTCTCAAATCCAATCCGTGAATTTTCAAACGGTGTCCCCATTCCATAAAATCATCTTCTTTGGAAAAACGCAACGCCGAATCCACCGGAAAACGAGTCGTTGCAACAACTGTTGCTCCACCACGTAATAACATCAACGTAATATGGTATCCAATTTTTAGGCGAGAACCTGTAATCACTGCAATTTGTCCTTTTACATCCGCAGTTTGAAAACGTTTGGCATAGTTATAATCACCACAATCAGGACACATAGAGTCATAAAAATGGTGCATTTTGGTAAACTCTGTTTTACACACATAACATTTTCTAGGCGTCTCCAGTTCCAATTGCTCTTTACTCGCAAGATCATTATGACCCAAAAGTTTTGGAGCCACAAAAATACTTGCTTCACGAGCAGAACGAATTCCGGTTTCCTTACGAGCCGTTCTGTCTTTCTTTTCTTGTTTGCGTTTGGCCAATGCTTTTCCGTCCTTTTTCCTTTTCGCAAACTCGTCTCTGTCAGGGCGTGAAAATTGTCCAGCCGCTTTAATTAAAGCTATTCTTTCTTCTTTTGGTATCTCAAAAATCTGATCGGTATCGGTATTCAATTGTGTCAAAATAGCGATGCATTGATTGATTTCTTCCAATGTTATTACGCTTCTATCCTCTATTACTTCCTTCATCATCATAAAAAATTTATTGCTATTGTTGGCATAAATTATAAGGGCGCAAATATAGTCTTTTAAAGTCGTAAAGTTTCAAAGTCATAAAGTCGAAAGTCCAAACCATACCAATATTCTTAAAACGGTGAGTCATTACAACTTTCCACTTTAAGACTTTGGACTTTGGGCTATTATCTTAGTATCTTCGCCAATACTTTGCAAAACCTTGATTGAACTTTTATGTTATTTCAAATAAAATCCTATTTACAATTTCTTTGGCATTCAAAAAACGAACATGCTGTACACTCACCATTTGTATTTAGCTTACTGACCAAATGTTTTTATGACAAGAAATTCAAACCAGAATATGTAGTTTTAAAGAATTACCGAAACGATCTTTTACAAAACAAAAACACCATTGAAGTTACTGACTTCGGAGCGGGTTCAAGAGTTTTTAAATCCAATTCGAGACAAATTGCACAGATTGCCAAAACTGCAGGAATTACTCCAAAACGTGCAAAGTTATTGTTTAGGATTACTAATTATTTTCAACTTGAAACCATTTTAGAAATTGGAACTTCCCTTGGATTGGCCACTTCCGCCCTATCATTGGGAAATACAAAAGCATCTATTGTAACTTTAGAAGGCTGTCCAGAAACATCCAAACAAGCTCAATTGCAATTGCAAAAATTCAATTGCAATAATATAAATTCAATAGTAACAGAATTCAGCAGCTATCTTAAAAACCATCAACCATCAACCATCAACTATCAACTAATCTACTTCGACGGTAACCATTCGAAAAAGGCAACCTTAGAATATTTTGAATTGCTTTTGCCTACTATAACTAACGAAACTGTGTGGATATTTGATGATATTCACTGGTCTGTACAAATGGAAGAAGCCTGGGAAATCATAAAAAGCAATCCCAAAGTTACCGTAAGTATTGATACTTTTCAATGGGGATTGGTTTTCTTTAGATACGAACAACCCAAACAGCATTTTGTAATCAGAACCTAGATTTGTACATTTAAAATTCAAAATCACATTATGGATATCAAACAAATTTTTGAAAATAACAGAAAATGGATCATCAAACAACTCCAAACTGATGAAAATTATTTCGAAAAACTCTCAAAAGGACAATCACCTGAGTTTCTTTATATTGGTTGTTCGGATAGCCGAGTTTCTGCCGAAGAGCTTATGGGATTGGAACCCGGGGAGGTTTTTGTACATCGCAATATTGCCAATATGGTTCCTAATACAGATCTAAACTCTATGTCGGTTATCAATTATTCGGTAGTGCAATTAAAAGTTAATCATATTGTTGTTTGTGGACACTATGGCTGCGGCGGTGTGCTTGCCGCTATGCAGCAATCGGATTTGGGAATATTAAATCCTTGGCTAAGAAACATTAGGGATGTTTACCGAATCCACCAAAAAACACTCGATGCCATAACCAATGAAGAGGAAAAATACAAAAAACTAGTGGAATTGAATGTACAGGAACAATGCATCAATGTCATCAAAACTGCAGAAGTTCAAAAAGCATTCAAAGAAAGAGGTTTAAGAGTATATGGATGGATTTTTGATATTCATAGTGGGAAATTAATTGACCTTAAGATCAACTTTACCGAAATATTGAAAGACATTACTAAAATATACAAAATATCAAACTAGATAAAAAAAGCCTTATATCAAGGCTTTTTTTTATACCAAAAATCAATAACCAAATGAAACCATTACAATTAATGGCAAAAAAAAAGACAGTCACCCCCATGACTGTCAATTCCCATTTTGAATAACTAAATCTATAAATATTATAGAACTAAACTTTTCAAAATACAAAGTTTGAATAGATAACCTACTAATAGTTCTTAGAAACTTTTAATACCGCAAATTTACAGCATAAGAATCAAAACGTAAAGTTAAAAATCGTTAAAATTCACATAAAATCGATAAAATACACATATTATTATATTTAACATTTATTTTCTTTCTAAATTAATAAAAAATTAAACTAATATTTATATAAAAAAAATGACAATCATTACTGACTGCCATTTTTATCGAATTAATATTTAATTACCCTTTTTCTTTTGCTTTTTCCATTTCTGTAGATTTGGCTCCCATTCTATTCAAAGTGTACATTGGTGCGAATTTTAATTTCAATCCAGCTATTTTATTGTTGTCACTTGAAGTAAGACCTTCATTTTCCACAGTATTTTTTCTACTGTCCAATGCTTCATACATCAACTTCACTTCGTCCCAATCCTCACGAGTGTAATTATCTTTATTTTTTTGGGCTGTATCCACAAACATTTGATAAACACTAAGAATGTTTTTGGCATTTACCCAACCAAAATTCATATCATCTCCAACTTTCCCTTCTCCAAACAGTGCATCTCTCAAATGTTGTTTAGGGCTAGCTGCAATTGTAGCTTCAGCCTCTGCAGCCATTTTAGCTTTCAAATCTTCGTATTTCGCTCTACTCTCATTAATACGCCCTTGTGCTTTTACATCCTCATGCAAATTAACCAAAGCTTCTTCTGCTTCCGCATTTTTCAATTCGTAATTAGCCTGAATAGTTTCCCAATTCTCTTTAATAGCAGACGAATCAACATTTTCTAACGAATCAACATAGACAACGTAAGTATCTATTGATTTCTCAGCCTTTATTTTTTTTTCATCCTTACAAGATGTAAACCCCAAAGCAATTACTGCCATTCCTAATAAAAATTTTCTAGTTTCCATAATATTTGATTTTTTTTTACATTTCTTAATCAAATTTACCCCAAGTTCCATCATATCTAATTTATATGTGGTAATTATATAAACAATCAAAAAAATTCTGAAACAAATGAAAATCAGGCAGTAATGATACATTTGGGCGTGACCCTCCGTAAAAACTATGGGTCGTGCTGTTCGTTCCCGCTTTTATTGAATTGTACCTTAAAAGGCGGTACAATTCAATAAAGAGCTCCACTGCCATCACTCACGCGAACAACTGCCAACAAACAAAATTGATTTAAATAGACAATCCCTACATTAGAACTAAGTCAACCAAAATGATATTACATTCGATAAATTGTAACAAAAATCTATCTATAACTACTTATCATAAATCAAAAAGTCTTTTGTACTTTTAAAACGAAAATCAACAATATACACAAGAGCCCAAAGGGCAAACTGGTGAAGCAATTCAATATTCTTATGAAAAACCCACTTATAAAAATCACCAATATCAAGAGAGATTTTATACTAGGAAATGAAATCGTATATGTTTTAAAAGGCATTGACTTAGAAATTAATAAAGGGGAATATGTAGCCTTAATGGGGCCTTCGGGATCTGGAAAATCTACATTAATGAATTTATTGGGTTGTTTGGACACACCAACTTCTGGTACTTACATTTTAAACGGAAAAGATGTGAGTCATATGAAAGACGACGAATTGGCCGAAATTAGAAATAAAGAGATTGGTTTTGTTTTTCAAACATTCAACCTTTTACCTAGAACAACTGCACTTGATAATGTGGCTTTACCCATGATTTATGCGGGTTATTCAAAAACGGAACGAAATACACGTGCCACTGAAGTATTGAATCAAGTAAATCTTGGCGACAGAATGGATCATCAACCCAATCAGCTTTCAGGAGGACAACGCCAACGTGTTGCTATCGCGAGAGCATTGGTCAACAAACCCTCTATCATTCTTGCCGATGAGCCAACAGGAAATCTAGACAGTAAAACCTCTTTGGAAATCATGAGACTTTTTGGAGACATTCATGCGCTAGGAAACACTGTAATCTTAGTAACCCACGAGGAGGAAATCGCAGCTTATGCACATCGTGTTATTCGATTGAGAGATGGAATTATTGAGAGCGATAGCGTGAAGGATCAGTATCGTGAAGAAACAATATATAAATAGCAGTATTCAGCATAACATTTTTAGAATTATCCTATAAATAATTCCTCAAAACCTTAGACCCAAAAGCAAATGACAATTGGTTTACTTACCTGTGAAAAACTTCCTGATTTAACAATCTCAGATCAACAATTAATTCCAGAATTAGCCAAACACAACCTCATTGCAAAAGCGGTGATTTGGAATGACAAAACCATCAATTGGAGGGATTTTGATTATTTAATCTTTCGCAATACTTGGGATTATTTTGAGAAAGAAACCGAATTTAATCTTTGGCTTGACCATATAGAAAAATTGGGCATCAAAACACTCAATCCAATTGAAATCATTAAGCAAAACAAACATAAATTTTATTTACGCGAAATGGAAAAGGAAGGAATTTCAATTCTTCCCACTATTTTCATTGACAAAACCGAACATCTGAATCTTGCTAAAATAATTCCAAAACATTGGAAAAAAGCAGTTATAAAACCAGCTTTTTCTGCAGGTTCTTATCAAACATCCGTTTTTGATGTATCAGATATCAAAAAAATAAATGACGAGTACACAAAAATAGCTCAAGAAAAAGAATTGCTTATTCAGGAGTTCATACCGGAAATCCAAACACTAGGGGAAACCTCTTTTATCTTTTTCAATAAAAAATTCTCTCATGCCGTTAATAAAAAACCAATTGATGGTGATTTTAGAGTGCAGTCACAATTTGGAGGAAGATACACTTTGATACAACCAAGCCAAGAATTAACAGAAAAAGCCCAAAAAGTCGTAAATACTTTTCATGACAAATTATTATATGCTCGTGTTGATGGAATTTTTATTGATACTGAATTGCATTTAATGGAAATAGAATGTATCGAACCCGATTTGTATTTTGATATTAGTGAAGGTGCATTGGAACGGTTTGTTACTTCAATAATCGAATTAATAAAGTAATTTTGTTTATAAATCTAACTTAATACTTCTGATTTAGTTCAGAAGTCTACAATCTAAAATCATAAATTCTGATGAAAGTATATACAAAAACCGGAGATGGTGGAACTACTGCCCTTTTTGGCGGAACTCGCGTACCAAAAGACCATGCCCGCATAGAAAGTTATGGAACAATAGACGAATTGAATTCTTATATTGGACTCATTCGTGACCAAGAAATAAACAATCATTACAAAGAAATCCTAATTGAGGTACAAGACCGTCTTTTTACCATAGGTGCTATTCTGGCTACTCCACCTGAAAAAGAAGTAATGAAAAACGGCGAACTTCGATTAAAAAAACTTGGAATAACAGAAACCGACATCGAATTATTGGAAAATGAAATAGATGCTATGGAAGAAGCACTTCCTCCAATGACTCATTTTGTTTTACCAGGCGGACACCAAACTGTGTCATATTGTCATATAACTAGATGCGTTTGTCGCCGCGCAGAGCGCCTAGCAGTGCATTTAAGTCATAATGAACCTGTTGCCGAAATAGCGATTAAATACTTAAACCGACTTTCTGACTATCTTTTTGTATTGGCACGAAAATTGTCTCTTGACCTAAAGGCTGATGAAGTGAAATGGATACCTAGAAAATAGGATCAAATTTACAGATAACAGTTTTCAGTTAACAGCATTTAGAGGATATTTTCGGTTTTAAAATCTGGAATATCTTACCCGAAATATGTTGTCTGAAAATACGTTCTTAATTTTAAAAAAAATAAATCATTTTTTACTTGTCTTTTTCAGTAAAAAATTTATTTTTGCACAAACTAAATCGACAAATATGTATTGGACATTAGAATTAGCATCATATTTAAGTGATGCCCCGTGGCCTGCTAACAAAGACGAACTTATTGACTACGCTATTAGAGCAGGAGCTCCATTGGAAGTAGTAGAAAACCTTCAATCTATTGAGGATGAAGGCGAGATATATGAATCAATGGAAGAAATTTGGCCAGATTATCCTACGGACGAAGATTATCTTTGGAACGAGGATGAATATTAAAAAAGTAAACCAAGAAAAAGTCTCAAAAGAGGCTTTTTTTTTGTTTAATTTTACACAGATACACAAGTTACATTAAATAGAAATAAAAATAAATCATGAGTTTCATAAACAGTATTATTAAAATCTTTGTTGGAGACAAATCTGAGAAAGATGTCAAAGCTTTACAACCGTATTTAAGCAAAATAAAGACTTTTGAAAGCGCTTTGCAATCCTTGTCAAATGATGAATTAAGAGCTAGAACCGCTTTTTTTAAAGAAAAAATAAAACAAGCACGTGCCGAAAAAGATGCCAAAATTGCTGCCCTTAAAGTAGAAGTGGAAAGCATTGAAGACATTGACAAACGCGAAGATATTTATCTTGCAATTGATGCTCTTGAAAAAGAAGCTTACGATATATCTGAGAAAACATTAATGGAGATTCTTCCTGAAGCTTTTTCAGTAGTTAAAGAAACTGCAAGACGTTTCAAAGATAACTCACAAGTTGTAGTTAGCGCTACCGCAAAAGACAGAGAACTTTCGGCTACAAAAAGCTACATTACACTTGATGGTGATAATGCTATTTGGGCCAATACTTGGAATGCTGCTGGTAAAGAAATTACTTGGGACATGATTCACTATGACGTTCAATTAATTGGCGGAATGGTTTTGCACGAAGGTAAAGTTGCCGAAATGCAAACGGGGGAAGGAAAAACTTTGGTAGCTACTTTACCTTTATACTTGAATGCTTTGACTGGAAACGGTGTGCATTTAGTAACTGTGAATGACTACTTAGCAAAACGTGATAGCACTTGGAAAGCACCTCTATTCGAATTTCACGGAATGACTGTAGATTGTATTGACAATCACCAACCGAGTACACAAGGAAGAAAAAATGCATATAATGCAGACATAACTTACGGTACCAATAACGAATTTGGTTTTGATTACCTAAGAGATAATATGGCACATTCGCCAGAAGATTTAGTTCAAAGAAAACACAATTACGCTATTGTCGATGAGGTCGATTCTGTTTTAATTGATGATGCTCGTACACCTCTGATCATTTCTGGCCCAGTTCCTCAAGGAGACCGTCATGAATTTAATGAGTTGAAACCAAAAATTGAAAATTTAGTAGCATTGCAACGTCAATTGGCAAATGGTTTTCTTGCTGAAGCTAAAAAATTAATCAAAGAAGGAAATACAAAAGATGGTGGTTTCTTATTATTGAGAGCTTATAGAAGTTTGCCTAAAAACAAAGCGTTGATTAAGTTTTTGAGTGAGGAAGGAGTTAAGCAATTGCTCCAAAAAACCGAAAACTCTTATATGCAAGATAACAATCGTGAAATGCCAAAAGTGGATGAAGCTTTGTATTTTGTGATTGAAGAAAAAAACAACCAAGTTAGCTTAACAGACAATGGTATCAAATTCCTTTCAGGAGATACTGACGCTGACTTTTTCGTGCTTCCAGACATTGGAACCGAAATTGCTGCAATCGAAAAGAAAAAATTGGACAAAGATGCCGAAGCGGAAGAAAAAGAAAGATTGTTCCAAGATTTTGGTGTAAAAAGCGAACGTGTTCATACTTTGACACAGCTTCTGAAAGCTTATACTCTTTTTGAAAAAGATGTAGAATACGTAATCATGGACAACAAAATCATGATTGTAGATGAACAAACAGGTCGTATCATGGATGGTCGTCGTTATTCTGACGGTTTACACCAAGCGATTGAAGCCAAAGAAAATGTAAAAATCGAAGCTGCTACACAAACATTTGCTACCATTACATTACAGAATTACTTCAGAATGTACAACAAATTGGGTGGTATGACCGGTACAGCTGTTACTGAAGCTGGTGAGTTATGGGAAATCTACAAACTGGATGTGGTAGAGATTCCTACTAACAGACCAATGGCTCGTATAGACAAAGAAGATTTTATATACAAAACAACTCGTGAAAAATTCAATGCAGTTATTGAAGATGTAACAGAATTATCAAAAGCTGGAAGACCAGTTCTAATTGGTACAACTTCGGTTGAGATCTCGGAATTATTGAGCAGAATGTTGAAAATGCGTGGTGTAGCTCACAACGTATTGAATGCAAAAATGCACAAACAAGAAGCACAAATTGTTGAGGAAGCCGGAAAACCTGGTGTAGTAACAATCGCTACTAACATGGCTGGTCGTGGTACCGACATTAAATTATCTCCTGAAGTGAAAGCCGCTGGAGGTTTGGCAATTGTAGGTACAGAACGTCACGATTCTCGTCGTGTTGACCGTCAGTTACGTGGTCGTGCAGGACGTCAAGGAGACGTGGGTAGTTCTCAGTTTTATGTTTCCCTTGAAGATAACTTAATGCGTTTGTTTGGTTCTGAAAGAGTTGCCAAAGTAATGGACAGAATGGGATTGCAAGAAGGAGAAGTAATCCAACATTCGATGATGACTAAATCTATCGAGCGTGCACAGAAAAAAGTAGAAGAAAATAACTTTGGAGTTCGTAAACGTTTATTGGAATATGATGACGTAATGAATGCACAACGTGAAGTAGTTTACAAACGTCGTCGTCACGCCTTGTTTGGTGAGCGTCTAAAATTGGATATCGCAAACATGCTTTATGATACTTGCGAACTAATTGTTGATGAAAACAAAGCTAAAAACAGCTTCAAAGATTTTGAATTTGAAATTATTCGTTATTTCTCATTTACATCACCAGTAACACAAGAGGAATTTTCTAAATTAACCGAAATTGAAATCACAGGTAAACTTTATAAAGCAACCCTTGAATTTTATACTCAAAAAACAGAAAGAAGTGCTAGAGAAGCTTTCCCTATCATCAAGAATGTTTACGAGGACAGAGGAAATCAATTTGAGCGTATCGTAGTTCCGTTTACAGATGGAATAAAAATGTTTAACGTAGTTACTGATTTGAAGAAAGCCTACGAAACGGAAGGAAATCAATTGGTAGCTGATTTTGAAAAGAACATTACTTTATCTATTGTTGATGAAGCTTGGAAAAAACATTTACGTAAAATGGACGAATTGAAACAATCAGTTCAATTGGCCGTTCACGAACAAAAAGACCCATTGCTTATTTACAAATTGGAAGCTTTCAACTTGTTCCGTGGTATGCTTGACAATGTGAACAAAGACGTAATTTCGTTTTTATTCAAAGGTGATTTACCAGCTCAAAATGCTCCTGTAATTGAAGAAGCAAGAATCGAGCGTCAAGTGGAAGATTACCAATTAAGCAAAGATGAAATTCCAAATAGTGAAAGTGCTAATCGTGAAGCTGGAGAAACTCAACAACGACAAGTAACTGAAACTATCGTTCGCGATCAACCAAAAATTAACCGTAACGATACAGTGACAATACAAAATGTTGCCAATGGGCAAACACAAGAAATGAAGTTCAAGAAAGCTGAAAGTTTAATAGCTAGCGGAGCTTGGGTTTTGGTTTCTTAATAAAACATAGATTTGATTTGAATCCCCAATTACGAAAGTAGTTGGGGATTTTTTATTCTCCTCATTTTTAAATATTGAACAAAAATGGTGTTTTATTACTTAAATTTACTTTCAATAAAAAATAAACGGAATGTACACCATACCTTTTCAAACTATAGATTGGGATCAAATAGAAACTACAGAACACAAAGGAACGACGGGAACAGCCTATTGGCAAACTGCCCTATTAGACGGTCTTCGAATTCGAAAAGTTATTTATTCAGACAATTACAAAGCTGACCACTGGTGTCAAAAAGGCCATATTGTACATTGCTTAGAAGGTGAATTTGTCAGCGAACTCGAAAATGGAGAAACTCATAAACTCACTCAAGGGATGATCTACATTGTTTCGGATGATTTGAGTTCTCATCGTTCCATAACAGCAAACAAAGTCACATTATTAATTATCGATGGTTCTTTTTTAAAACCAAAAGAACAATAACTTTCAATTTAAATTCATCAACTTTATAGTTATTTTTCACAATAAAAAATAGTATGAACAGATTAATAAGCAAGCTCATCAATTTCGTAGACCTGCAAAAGGGAGAAGAAGACAAAAAAAAGGTTCTAGAAAATATAGTGAGCAATATCTCTTTTCGAGGTTCTAATTTATGGATTTTGGCCTGCGCTATTGTTATTGCTTCGGTAGGACTCAATGTCAATTCGACTGCCGTGATTATTGGAGCAATGTTGATTTCGCCTTTAATGGGCCCTATCGTAGGTGCCGGTTTTGGATTAGGAATGTATGATTTTGAATTGGTGAAAAAATCAATCAAAAACCTCGCGATAGCAACAATTGTGAGCTTAATAGTTTCGACACTTTACTTTTATATAAGTCCGTTCAAAGAAGTCCAATCAGAACTGTTGGCACGTACTTCACCCAATATTTATGATGTTTTGATTGCATTTTTCGGGGGATTGGTTGGAGTTATTGCGGTCACCAGAGTCGAAAAAGGAAATCCTATTCCGGGTGTAGCTATTGCTACTGCTTTAATGCCTCCTTTGTGTACAGCGGGTTATGGATTAGCGACCGCAAATTATCTATTTTTCGGAGGAGCGCTGTATTTGTACACTATAAATTGTGTTTTTATATGCATTGCCACTTTTATCATTGTCAAATTTTTAAAATACCCAATTGCCAAACAAATTGATTTGAAACATCAAAAGCAGGTGAAACAAGGAATTACAGCACTTCTTCTAATTATGATTATTCCAAGTGTATATTTTGCCTATCGATTATTTGACGAAAAAAAATACATACAGCGAACTGAAGAATTCATCGAAAAGGAATTTCCTCAAAAAGAGTACACTCTTATTTATAAAAAAACAGACTATAATACCAATCCAAAAATTATACAATTGGCTTTTTTGTCCAAAAAATTCAACCCTATCGAAATTAAATCCTTCAATCAGAAATTAAAAGAATATGATTTAATGAATACACAACTCTTGATTAAGCAGGACACTTTTGATTTAAAAAATGACATCCTAAATACCATCAATAGCCATAAAAAATCTGGAGCCGATAAAGATGAACTGATTAATAATTTACAAAAAACTATTTCAAATTATCAAGCCAACAATACAAAGGTCAGTAATGAAGTTACTATTCTATTTCCTGAAATTAAACCAATTGCTATTACACAGTATGCTAGCAAAAACAAAACAATTCCAGTACTTTTATACAAAAGCAAAACTGAATTGAAATTAGATTCTAAAAGAAAATTAATGAATTGGCTCAAGCAAAGATTAGAAAAAGATAGTGTAGAAGTATACAGACAACGGTAATGATCTAATATTGAATCAAAAAAAATGGGTACCTTTACTAGACTAAATTCAATTATTAAAAAATAACTAAAAATATACTATTATGTCAAAAAGTCAAGACGCTAAGAAAACCGTCAAAAAAGAGCCTCTTAAAACCGCTAAAGAAAAAAAGGAAGAAAAGAGAGAAAAGAAAAATAGCCCGAAAAGGGATTAATTTGCTGATCATAGATTGCAGATGACAGAAAAAAGCAGTTTAAAAATAAAATGAATTATTTTTAAACTGCTTTATGTATTAATGCAAAATTGTCTAATTTTTATACTCTGAAATCTGCAACCTGAAATCTGACTACTTTTTTACTGGAATATTTTCTAAAATTTCCAATACAAATTTCCAATATTTTTGAGCAGAAGAAATACTTGCTCTTTCATCAGGAGAGTGTGCCCCATGAATGGTTGGTCCAAAAGAAATCATATCCATATCAGGATAGTTTGTCCCAAGAATTCCACATTCTAATCCAGCGTGACAAGCCGCTACATTTGGTTTTTCACCATTTTGTTTTTCATAAATGGAAACCAAAACATCTAATATTTCAGACTTAGGATTTGGTGACCAACCTGGGTATGATCCTGAGAATTCCACTTCGCAACCCATTAATTCAAATGCAGAACGCAAAGCATTCGCCATATCAAATTTGGATGATTCTACTGAAGAACGTGTCAAACATTGAACAGAAAGTTTCCCCTCTCCTACCACTACTTTGGCAATATTATTAGAAGTCTCAACTAAATTATCAAAATCGGCACTCATTCTATAGACACCATTATGAGCAGTATACATCGCTCTAACGAAGTAAAATTGGGCTATCGTTGGCATTACGGTTGCTGGAACAGTATCCAATTTTTCAAAAACCACTTCCAAGTTAGGTTCAGTAGTTTGAAATTCTGCTTTGATTTCGTTAACAATTTGTTGCATATCAAATACAAAAGCCTCGTCGTAAACAGCTGCAATAATTACTTTTGCTGTGCTTTCACGTGGGATTGCATTACGAAGACTTCCTCCATTTATTTCAGAAATTTGCAATCCAAAATTATCAAAACCGTCAAATAATAAACGATTCATAATTTTATTGGCATTACCCAAACCTTTGTGAATATCCATTCCAGAGTGTCCACCATTCAGTCCCTTTACTTTAATAGTATAAGCAACAGAACCTTCAGGAGTTTCCTCTTCATCATACTCTGCAGTAGCGGTAACATCCATTCCACCGGCACATCCAATACCAATTTCATCATCCTCTTCGGTATCCAAATTCAATAAAATATCTCCTCTAAGAATTCCACCTTGCAAATTCAATGCTCCCGTCATTCCGGTTTCTTCATCTATGGTAAACAAAGCTTCAATAGCTGGATGCGGAATGTCTTTACTTTCTAAAATTGCCATAATAGTTGCAACACCAAGACCGTTATCGGCCCCAAGAGTAGTTCCTCTAGCACGAACCCAATCCCCATCTACATACATATCGATTCCTTGTGTATCAAAATCAAAAACAGTATCTGTATTTTTTTGGTGCACCATATCCAAATGTCCTTGCAACACAAGCGCTTTTCTGTTTTCCATTCCTGGTGTGGCAGGCTTACGAATAATTACGTTTCGGATTTCATCTTCAAAAGTTTCCAGCCCCAAACTGTTACCAAAGTCTTTCATAAACTCAATTACACGTTCTTCTTTTTTGGAAGGACGAGGTACCGCATTCAAATCGGCAAATTTGTTCCAAAGTGCTTTTGGTTCTAGATTTCTTATCTCTTGACTCATTCTGTTGTATATTTTTTAATTAAAAACGTTTAAAATAATAAAACCTCAAAGTTACAAACTCCTAAAGCTAGTTTTATAAAAGTTTTAAATTATTTTAAAATAAATAATCCACCAAAATTTGTTTCTTTACAATACAATTAATAAAAAATGAAACGAAGTTACATTCTCCCCTTATTCTTGTTGATACAAATTATGATCCTAAAAATCATTCGGTTTTTTCCAGAATGTGTAGAACGTTTTTACAGTAATGGATTGTATGTTTATTTTTCAAAGCCTTTGAGAATAGTTTTTGGAAAAATTCCTCTCTCTATAGGTGATTGTTTGTATTTTATTTTGATTGTAATGCTTGTCAAATGGCTTTGGACAAAAAGAAAATCTTGGAAAGAAGAATGGAAAAACAATCTTTTGACAGTTTTAAGCGTTCTTTCCGTGTTTTATTTTTTCTTTCATCTTCTTTGGGCATTGAATTATTATCGTGAACCGTTGTTCGAAAAAATGAATATCGAAAGAGATTATACCGATGCTGATTTATTGACTTTTACCAAAAAATTAATTGCCAAAACGAATGCAATCCAAAGTCAAATCACAAAAAATGACAGCTTGAAAGTGGTATTTCCCTATTCTCAAAACCAAGTTTTCGAAATGAATCAAAATGGATATAAAAATCTGTCTAGAGAATATGATTTTTTCACCTATTCACATTTGAGTATTAAGAAATCCCTTTTTAGTTTGCCTCTCACCTATATGGGTTTTGGAGGTTATCTGAATCCGTTTACCAATGAAGCACAAGTCAATTATTTAGGTCCAATGTACAGTTTCCCGATGACGACAAATCACGAAATGGCCCATCAAATGGGATATGCAAGTGAAAGTGAATGTAATTTTATAGGCTTTATGTCTTCCATAAAAAATGACAATCTGTACTTTCAATATTCAGGATATAGCATGGCTTTGCGCTATTGTTTGGGTAATTGGCAAGTACGAAACGAAGAAGTATTAAAACAATTACTCAAAACCGTCCATCCTGGTATTTTGAAAAACTACCAAGAAAGTGAAGATTTTTGGGAACAATACCAAACCCCAATTGAGACAGGATTCCACGCTTTTTATGATCGATTCCTAAAAATCAACCAACAAAAAGATGGTATGGACAGTTATAGCAAATTTGTGAATTTGATGGTGAACTATTATAAAGTAAGACCGTTATAAATTATGAATAACCGTTTTTTCCTTTGAAAAGGTCTTATAAAAAGCTAAATTTCTGAATTAGCCCCGATTGTCGTGGAAATCCTTATAAGCCGGTGTTCGGCTTATAAGATTGAAACAGAAAGCGGGAGAAATGTTGTTATGAGTGATTGATTTGTGCTCCTAATTATTATGTTTATTTAAAATAAAAAAGTGACGTTTTGTAACAAAATGTGCGGGTGTCGTACTAATGGAATATGAGTGAAAATCTAGAACCTTCTTTTGTCAAGCAACTGCAAGAAAACCAGAATATAATCCACAAGATTTGTCGATTGTATACTGCTGGTGAGGATGCTCATAAGGATTTGTTCCAGGAAATCACGATTCAGTTGTGGAAAGCTTTTCCGAAATTTAGAGGGGAAAGTAAATTTTCGACTTGGGCTTATCGAGTCGCCTTGAATACGGCGATTACTTTGTATCGAAAGAGTAAACGCAGCATTGCAACCGTTGAGTACGAAGGGAGACAACATTTTACGCATGACATAGAATACAATTATGAAGAAGAGGAGCAATTGAAATTGATGTACCAAGCGGTTTATCAGCTGAATGATATTGAGAAAGCGTTAGTGTTTATGTATTTGGAAGACAAGGATTATACCGAAATATCGGAAACTTTAGGAATTAGTGAAGTGAATGCAAGGGTAAAAATGAATCGTATAAAAGGGAAATTAAAAAAAATATTAAATCCATTAGGCGTATGAAAGAGTTGGATTTATTAAAAAAAGACTGGAAAAAGAACGCAGCTTCTTTTGAGCAGGTATCGGAAAATGAAATTTACAAAATGATTCATAAAAAATCATCTTCGGTAGTGAAGTGGATTTTTATAGTGAGTATCATAGAACTTGGATTAGGGTTGGTATTGGGATTGGCTTTATCGTTTACCAAATACGACGAGAAAAACGTAGAATTAATTAAACATTTGGGTGTTTATGGCTATTATATAGCCGCAACCGTCCTATTATATGCTGTTATTCTGTATTTTATTTTCAAGTTTTATACAATGTATCGTAAAATTGCGGTTGATGATAATACCAAAAAACTCATTTCCACAATATTAAAAACTCGAAAAGTGGTGAAGCAATACATCGCATTTAACCTGTCATTTTTTGCAGTGTTTTTCATTATTTTTGGTGGCTATTTGTTTTACGAAGGCTATTTGGAAGGAGCATCAAAAAATGGGGCCATTCATCCCGAAATGCCATTGAACATTGCCTTGATATCGTTCATCGTACTAATTTTGGCCACAGCGATTTTCACCTTCGCATTCTGGTTGATTTATAAATTAATCTATGGAATTTTATTAAAGCGTTTGCAGAACAACTTCGAAGAATTGAAGAAAATTGATTTATAAAAAAAAGAGACAAATGTCTCTTTTTTTTATTTTAATATTCCCATTGTCTCTTTTTATTCAGCTCTTCTTGTTCCTGTAATTCCTCTAATGGAATTACTTTAAGGAAAGATGGATGTTGCTCAATGGCGTATTCTACCATTTCAACAATTTCATCAATGGAATCGTTATCATAATCAATTGCCAAAGGCTCTTTGATGACAAGTGACTGAAGAATTCCCTTCTTTTTCATATACAACCCTTTCTTGCAAAATGAACGTCGAAAACCATCAATTACAATAGGGACAACTATAGGTCTGTGCTGTTTTATGATGTGAGCCGTTCCTTTTCGAACTGGTTTAAACGATTTGGTTGTTCCCTGCGGAAAAGTAATTACCCAACCATCAGCCAATGCAATCTTAATATTCTCCGTATCATTTGGATTTACATCCTTTTTTTCGGTTACATCCTTACCTTTGGCACGCCATGTTCGTTCAACAGTAATTGCGCCCGCATAGGCCATGATTCGGGGCAGTAAGCCTGCTCTCATTGTTTCTTTGGCAGCCACATAATAAATATTTAATTTTGGATTCCACATATACCAAACATTCTTTATAGAATCTTCACGCCCACTTAAACTGGCATTAAAGACATGAAACATGGCAGTTACATCTGCAAAATAAGTTTGGTGATTGGAAATAAAAAGAACGTTTGTATTAGGAAGTCTTTTAATAATTTCGGAACCTTCAATTTGTAGTTCATTAAAACCACGATAACGTCTGTGGCTAATAAATCCGAAGATTCTAATCAACCATTTTTTTATAAATAGTATGTGTCCAAAAGGATTTCGCTTAAATAATCCCATAAGATTGATTGTTTGTTTTTAGATTTGGGATTGCAAAATTACGATTATTTTTCCTTTTTTAATATTAAAAGGCAATGCTTTTAACAAAACGAACCATTCAAAAATTGATTTTATTCAAAACAGAATTCAAAACAATTTTCAATTCGCTTAACATCATAGCTGTTGCTCCCCAAACAATGTGCCCATCAATTTTGAACGCAGGCACCTCAATGGATTTAGCATAAGAAGTCGTCATTTCAGCATTGACTACAATGGAATCACTTAAAAAAGTAGTTAATGGCAATTCAATTATGTCTGCCACTTCGGTAGGATCAGGATAAAAAGCTATTTCGTCCCTGCAAATTCCCAAAAAGGGATAGACCATAAAATTGCTCGGAGGAATGTATAAATGGGTAAATGCTTTTAGCACTTCAATTTTATCCTGTTGAATCCCGATTTCCTCGTAGGTCTCCCTTAATGCTGTCTGCATAAAATCGGTATCTTCCTTCTCATATTTTCCACCTGGGAATGCTATTTGTGAAGAATGAACACCTTTGTATGAATTTCGCACTATCAAAACCAAATGAGTAATGCTCTCTTTGGGGTAAAGCAACATCATTACTGCTGCTGTTTTGGGCTTTATTTGTTCAAAATTTAATTTTCTAAAAATTTCAAGTCGTTCACTTGGCACCATAATGTTATGAGCCGCTTCTCCCGGAAGATTTACAGCATCCAAATGAGGAACAATTTGTAAAAAATCTTGAAAATCCATAATCAAAGGTTATTTTTGCAAATAAAATAATATCTAAATATACTTTAGAAATAAGTTCCAAACAAATTTTTAAACATTCAAAACCTAACAATATGTACAGCAAAGAAGAAAATCAAAAACTAAAACACGAATTTTGGGTCGAATTTGCGCAAAAATACCCAAGAAAATGGGTCCTGTACGATACCAAAATAAAAGATTTTTCATTTAAATTCTATGTCGAAAATACCAAAGCCCAAGTACATATAGATATCGAAATGAGAAATACAGAATTGCGCACGCAATATTTTGAAAAACTCCAAGCATTAAAAAATATACTCGAGGAAGAATTTATCAAAGATTTAGTATTTGAAAAAAATCACACTTTAGAAAACGGAAAAACCATTAGCCGTATTTGGGTTGAAAAAGGAAATGTAAGTGTTAGCAATCGCAAGTATTGGGATGAAATATTTGATTTTTTCAATGAAAAAATGAATGCCCTGGAATTATTTTATTTTGAGTATGATGAATTTATAAAAGATATTGAAAAATAAGCTTTTATATTTCGTAAATTGTTAATCAAAAATTGTTCAAAATGGATTTATTTAGAGAAACAAATGATTGGGAGGCTAAATTAGCCCCTATTCTAGAAAGATACAAAGACCGAAAACATCCACTAGATTACCAAAACCTTTATCAATTAGTCGTTATGGTAGTCCTTTCGGCTCAAGATTCGGATGCCAATATTAACAAAATTGCACCAGCCTTGTTTGAAATTTTCCCCAACATGGAAAGTCTGGCTGTTTCGAATGTTGATGCATTAATTCCGCATATTTCCAAAGTTCGAAATTTTGGCACCAAAGCCAACTGGTTAATTGAGATTGCACAAACAGTCCAAAAAGATGAAAATATTCCTCTCACAATGGAGAATCTAACCGCTTTAAAAGGAATCGGACGAAAATCAGCCAACGTTATAATGCGAGAGGCTGGAGTTCCTGCAGAAGGAATCATCGCCGATTTACATGTTATTCGTGTCTCTCCAAGAATTGGATTAATCCCTGAAACAAAAGACGGTATCAAAGTCGAAAAACTACTTATGCAAATTTTACCAAAATCAATTTGGAGAGAAATTGGAATGGCCATTTCATTTCTGGGTAGAGAAATTTGTAGACCACAACCAAAATGTGAGGAATGCCCAATTAATTCTATTTGTCTGTATTATAAAACCAGTAAAAAATAAAGATTTATATTCTTCTTTAAAAACTTCTCGATTTTTCTCCTTAACATTATGGCATGACCACAAGGGTCAGGCCGTCCATTATATTCCCGATTAACAAAAACTACGACAAAAAGGGATCAAGAACAAAACCTGGGGAGGAAATGTCAAAATAAAATAAGAGCTTTGTAATCTAAGAATTAGAGATGACTCCTATAGACCTTTTAAAATTTATGCTACCTGATTTTTTAGTAGATCACTTTGAAGTGATTTCCGCTACTAACACAGAAGAAATATTACACTTGTATTTTGAGGAGAAAATCAAACCTCCACAAGAGTTTAATGCATTTGAACTGGTATCAAAAGGCTTTCAGGATGAGATTAC
>NZ_JBFUBE010000011.1:0-144831 GCF_056405915.1 Flavobacterium sp. P1_E4 | reverse complement strand
TTCTCAGCAGTATTTCAAGGAACGTTACGCGTTTTGCGGGGTGCAAAAATAGCTTACGTTTTCGAATCTCACAAGCTTTTTTAAATCTTTTTTTGAAAATAAATTTTCGTTTCGATTTCGTGGGCCTGTCAGGATTTCTAGGAACGTCTGCGTCGTTGCGGGTGCAAAAGTAGCTAGTTTATTCGTGTAAACAATGGCTTTTTTAACCTTTTTTCAAAGTATTTTTTAATCTACTGGTATGTTGATATTTATGGGATTCGTTTTTTGAAGTTTTAGCATTCCAACCCCTTGCTTTTATCCCCTTTTTGAGATTTTACCAACATTCCGGGCTTTGATTGATTTTTTTAATACCAAATTAAAGACAGACAAAACCAATCTACTTGAGTAAAGGGGGAGATTTTCTCGAATTTGCTTCCTGGTCTTTATCTCCTATATATATAAGGCGTGGATTTATTGCTTTCTTTCTCATGAAAACCCCATGCCCTAGCCCCGATAGTAGTGAAAATCCTTGTGGTCCGGAGTTCGGACCACAAGATTGTAGCGGATAGCGGGAAATAGCTCCTGAATATTTAAATGAATTTAATCGAAGCGAATTGCTTTCACAGGGGAAATCTTGGTTATTATGTACGATGGAATCAATAAAACCAATGCACAAATCACTACAGTAAGGAGGTTTAGAGCCAATATGTACCCCAGATTGAGATACACTGGTGCTTGATTGACATAATAGTTTTCAGGATTGAGCTGTATAATTCCGAAATGCTGCTGAATCAACAACAAAGAGATTCCAATTAAATTACCCCAAAACAAACCTCTTACTATAAGATAAAAGGCATTGTAAAGAAATATTTTCCTAACAGACCAATTATTAGCTCCTAATGCTTTTAGAATTCCAATCATTTGAGTTCGCTCAAGGATGAGCACCAACAAGGCTACAACCATATTTATAGTTGCCACAAGTATCATTACGACTAATATCACAATAATATTGAAATCGAAAAGCTGCAACCACTCGAATATGTAACTATATTTCTCAATAATTGTTTTACTATCCAGAGTTGAGGACGTCTTTTTATATACTTGATCCCCGGTTTCTTTTATTTTATTGAAATCTTTTACGAAAACCTCAAAAGCCCCAATTTGATTTGGAGTCCATTTATTGATTCGCTGTATGTGTCGAATATCACCTATTATATAGGTAGCATCGAATTGTTGAAATCCTGAATTGAAAATTCCTGTTATTTTGAATCTTCGAACATTCGGCAATTGATTCTGATCTTCTTTAATAAAGAACGTATTGAAGGAGTCACCTACTTTTAAATCCAGTCGGTTGGCTAGAAATTGAGAAATCACCACTTCTTGAGTGACATTCTTAGAAAAATTAGGCAATTTTCCTGAAACGACATATTCTTTTATATTTCCCCATTGATAATCATTCCCAACCCCTTTGAAAATTATTCCTTCAAACGCAGTTTCGGTTCTGATTATTCCAGCTTTACTTGCTATTGCCTGAACATGATCTACTCCTTGAACAGAATTAAAAACTGGATAAAAGTCTTGTTTTTTTTCAATGGGTAGTAATGTAATCTCGGACTGATTGTTATCGTAGTTTGAAATTATGATATGACCATTGAAAGCGGCTATCTTTTCCCTTATTTTATTTTGCAGACCTATCCCGGTAGCCACTGAGACAATCATCATAATCATACCGATTGCAATTGCCGAAATTGCAATGTTTATTATAGGTGCCGATATACTGCTTTTATAATCTTTGGCAGTAATAAGTCTTTTGGCTATAAAATATTCTAAATTCAAATTGATTTATTTTGAGGAACTGAACAAATATACATAAACTTTCATTTAATGCTTTGTTACTCGATTTGGTTAACTTCAAATTGGCAAGATACCAGAAAGCAATTTTTTAAAGCGGCAATCTTTTTTTCATTTCTTCCACAATATTGAAAGCAGCTGGACAAATTGCAACATTCTTAAGTGTTAAATCAGTAATTTGCTGAAACTTTTTACGATCTGTATGAGGAAATTCTCTACAGGCTTTTGGACGCACATCATATATCATGCATTCATTCTCATTATCCAAGAAAGTACAAGGAACACTTTGCAATACATAATCTTTATCCTCATCGACACGCAGATATTGCTCGATAAACTGTTGTGGTTTTTGCCTTAAAGACTTAGAAATTCGTTCAATATCAGCCAAAGTAAATAATGGGCCCGTTGTTTTACAACAATTGGCACATTTTAAACAATCGGTTTTTTTGAATTCGGCATCATGAATGTCCAGCATTACATAATCCAAATTCTTAGGTGTTTTCTTTTTTAGCTTATCGAAATACTTTTTGTTTTCGATATGCTTATCTTTGGCTAGTTTTCCTAATTCGTTTAAAGCTGGTTTCAAATCCGAAATTTGTTAATGATTTCGCAAAAGTACTAAACTTTAAACTCGGAAATTTAAACTTGAAACTAAATTTTATGAAAGACCTTTTCGGAAAAGCCATACTAGACTACCAAACCAACAACAACCCGGAGGATTTAATTACAGAAACATCCATTTCTGAAGAAGACGAAATGAGTGTTGCCTATCTTTTTAGAAATTACAACGAAATGCCTAAAATTGAACAAAAAGCATTACAACTAGCAAAAGGAAAAACACTCGATGTAGGATGCGGAGCTGGAAGTCATAGTCTGACTTTGCAAAATGACAGGAATCTCGATGTCACTTCAATTGATATTTCAGAAAATTCAATTCAGACCTGCAAACTTCGCGGATTGAAAAATGCAAGAGTTCAAGATGTAATGACATTGAAAAACGAAAAATTCGATACCATTTTATTACTAATGAATGGAACTGGAATATTTGGAACACTACAAGGAACGCCCATCTTCTTGCAAAAACTGAAAAGCCTTTTAAATCCTAATGGACAAATCCTCATCGATTCTTCAGACATTATATATATGTTTGATGAAGATGAAGATGGCGGTAAATGGATTCCATCTGAAAATGAATATTATGGAGAGACCATTTTCAACATTACCTACAAAGGCGAAAAAGAAGCTCCTTTTGATTGGTTATTCCTCGATTATAACACTCTTCAAAACGCAGCTTTCGCTAACGGACTTCAATGTGAATTAATACTCGAAGGAGAACATTATGATTATTTAGCAAGACTTACAATTTGAATCAAAACAGTAATTAAAAATTAAAAAGCCAAATGCTGTTAAGCATTTGGCTTTTTTAGTAAACAATCATTCTTTATATTTTATCCTTGACTAGCAATCTTTATTGGCAATTCATATAAAACACGAACTTTTTTACCTCTAGTCTCACCTGATGTCCATCGAGGAGATGAAGAAATTACTCGCTTAGCTTCGGCCCCAGTTCCTTCACCAAGATCTTTTACAACTTTCACATTAGTGACTGAACCATCAATTTCTATTATGAAAGCAATCTTTAAGGTACCTCCATTTCCTTCGTAATCTGGTATTTTAAAATTTTTACCAATAAAATTCATCAACTCATTATTACCGCCAGGAAACTCTGGTCTAATCTCTACCTCTTCATAATTATAGGGAGCATCATCAACGATAGTAGCTGTAGCTTGAGCGGAGGCAAAACTCACAATAAACAAAGCTATTACTGAAAGTAAAATTTTTCTCATACACTATTTTTTTATTTATTATATGTTTTTCAAAAAAGCAAAACACAGTAGGCTTTTAGTAAATATATAAAAAAATAGAGGTATAAAAATCAAATACATAAAAATATGTTAATAAAATTACCACATTGTCATGAGAAAATATCAACTTACTATATATTAACAAGTTAACAATCTTACTAAAAAAAACAGTATTAAACATTAACAAGAAAAATTGTCCGTCCTTAAAAATAACTACGAACCAATGAATAAGTATTTATTTACATCATCCAAAAAAAATTGACATAAACAAATATACCTGCCTCTACTATTACTTAAAAAACGAGAATCAAATAAAACTTTCGCGAAATTAAATAAATAAAGACAGGTACTAAATTGAATATCAAATTCCGTTTATGGAATATTCAAATACTTATGAGTTTGAAGTGAAACACGCCATTTTGAATTATTCATAACATAATCAACAATCAATGGAGTCATTTCTTCTTTTTTACTCCATTCTGGCTGAAGAAAAAGAATTGCGTTTGAATTCACTTTTTCAGCTTGTTCTTCCGCAAAAATAAAATCATGTTTATTATATATAATAACTTTAAGTTCATTTGCATTATCATAAACTGTTTGAGTTGGCAATTTATTTTTCTTTGGAGAAAGACAAATCCAATCCCAAGTTCCACTAAGAGGATAAGCGCCTGAAGTTTCTACATGAACTTTTAAATTATTTTGCTTTAATTTTTGTGTCAAAGGCTCCATATCCCACATTAAGGGCTCACCTCCTGTAATTACAATAGTATCGGCATACTTACTAGCATTGTCAACTATTAAATCAATTTTTGTAGGAGGATGCAATTCTGCATTCCAACTCTCCTTAACATCACACCAATGACAACCAACATCACATCCCCCAACCCTAATAAAATATGCAGCGGTACCAGTATGAAAACCTTCTCCTTGAATTGTATAAAATTCTTCCATAAGAGGAAGCATGGTTCCTTTATTAACTTCTAATTGAACTTCTTTAGATAACATTATATAAATTTAAGCTGCAAAGATAAGCAATTAAAAGAAATGTAGATTTACAAGAACATTGTACTTAATTATAATAAGATGAATGTAACTAAATAAAAAATAATTGAAACAAAAAAAAGCGACAATCATTTCTGATTATCGCTTTCAAATTTCTTAAAAATGTTTTTATTTCAAAGACTTTAATGAATCTAGCGCATATTGATTAGCTGGATCCAAAGCCAAAGTTTTATTAAAATACTCGATTGCTTTAGCTTTATCTGTATTTGCATAACTAGCTGCAGAAGTATTATAACTTTCAATAATTTTCTTAACTGTTGCTGGTTTAGCTAACTCTTCAGGTCCTTTTTCTGTAACAACATTTACATAGTCACCATAATACTTAATTGTCATTGCATCATTTTCCAATAAACTATTTGTTCTTGCTCTATACAAATAAGCATCCTGTGTTTTCGGAGACGCCTCAATAACAGCTGCATAAGCCAAATCAGCTCTTTGTAAAGCTACTGGATCTGGTTTTACAATGTCTTTTCTAGTATTATCAAAATACAAGCTATTACCTAAATAAAAATTATCCAAAATATAATTTTTAGACTCTTTATGAGCTACAGCAATTTCATATATCGCTGCTGCTTGTTTGAATAACTTTAACTCATATAATTTTTTTCCAACATCGCTGATATTCAATGACAATCCATTAGCATCCATTTCAGATGCCTTTTTAACATCAAGAATTGCATTATCAAACAAAACATTATCAACAGCCTTACCATCTTCTCCAACAGCCTTTTTGATTTTTGCAAACCCTAATGTTTGATAATCCATGGCAATAATCTTGTTAGCAGGATTAGCAATAAAACTTTCTAAAGATTTAATCGCAACTTCATAATTCCCATTTTGGTAAGCTGAAATTCCTAAATAACGAAGAATTCTAGGATTTACTTTATCCAATTCAATCATTTTATTAGCTTCAGTTTCTAAAGCTTTATACTCTCCTGCAAGTACTAAAAAGTCTGCATGACGCATTCTTGAATTAAGAGAATAATCGGTTAAAGACAAATATTTCTCATAATTCACAAGTGCTTTATCTACATAAACTCTGTATTTAGAAGGTTCATTTCTTCCCCATAAATAATAAGTCTCTGCTAATTCACGATAAACTGGTCCATAGTTTGGATTAATAGCAATTACTTCATCAAAAGCTTTTATTGCTTCAGTATATGCTTTAGCCCCTTTAAGCAAAACACCTAATTGCATCTTTGCTCTAATTAATGTATTATCAATTGTATAAGCATTCCTGTAAGCAGAATATGCTTCATTTTGATTTTTATCACCATAATAAGCATTACCAAGAGCCAAGTTTAATTGTGCATCTTGAGGGTTAATCAATTTTGCTTTATTTAAAACTTCAATTGCTTTTTTATAATCTGGTTTTAAAGAATACGTATAAGCTCTACCTATGAATATATACTCTTCAATATCTTTCTTTTTTAAATCTTTAGTCGCTAAAGCAAAATTTTGTTCCGCAGATGCAGTATTTCCATTATCAAGATCTATTAAACCAAAACCAATATTATTCAATCTTGCACCTTCAGTTCCAGCAAGACCTTTCTGATAATAAATTTTAGCAGAATCGATACTATTTTGCAACATATAAACATTACCTAAATAAAAAGCAGCTGTACCATTGGTAGGTTTTGCGTTTATTATAGATTTTAAAATTGTTTTTGCGCTTTCAAATTGTTCAGCATCAATTGCTTTTTTTGCTTGATTAAGGTCTTGCGCTCGGCTTGTTCCTACGATAGCCAATAAAGCAATACTTAAAACTTTAACTTTGTTCATCTTAATTAAATTAATTTATTTTATTTCTTTTTATTATTAGATTGACCATGTATTATATTTAATTTTCTAGCAGGGATTTTATAAGGCAGTAATCCAGATTTTAAAACAATTCTTTGCCCAATATCCCCAGCTGCAAAAGAAGCAATTCCCATACCTAAACCATCATATCCCTGACAATTCACAATATATAAATCTCTCAATAAAGGATAAGTTCCTTCGGCAAAATTATTTTGAGAAGGCGCATAATACCCATTATTATTTAAACCCTTAACGCTTAATACATTTATATTATTAATAACAGAAGTCATTGAATCATGAGGTTGTGATAACCAATTTACACCAACCACACCTATCATGCCGTTATTTTCTGAAACAAATTTTAAAACTTCGTTATTAGTTTTAAAAGTATATACATCTTTATCAGCCAATCCATTCAATCCAGCTAAATTATTCATATAACTTACAGTACTTGAATTGGGATTATCAAAAACCAAACCTTTAATTTTTGAGCTTCTCTCTCCTTTCATAAAACCAATTACATCTTTCAAAGCAATCAAAGTATCTTTACTTGATTTATTAGATACAAAAGCTATGCCATCTATAGCAAATTTAGTTATTTTAGGAACTATTTTGCTTTGTTCGAAAAGATTTAACTCTTTTTTAGTCAAATTTCTTGAAATCACAACAATTTTAGATTTTTTGTTAAACAAAGAATTTAAAACCTCCGATTCGGATTTAGAAATCAAGGTAAATTTTGCGTCATATTGGCTTTCAAAAACCATTATTTCATCCTCCACAATAGGAGTAATCGTCTCATCAACATAAATGATTGCTTTGCCTTTTATGATTGTTTCATTATTTGCATCCTCATTTTCATTTTTTTTACAATTAAAAAAAATGAAAATAACTGATAACAAAATTACATAAACATTAAATCTAGACATAACTATTCTTTATTATCATTATAGACACGAAAAAAACGAATAATGGAATACGCAATTAATACAACGCCAAGAGCTACTCTATATTGCATTTGCATATTAAAAGGAAATTTTTCCCAAAAGATAACCATTAGCCCTAAAAAAAAATAAGCCAAAAAAACCAAAATGGTTATAATAAGAAGAAATCGCTCAATAAGCGATTTCTTCTTCAAATTATTAAATAAATTATTTAACATTATTCTGCTGATTGAATAGTAATTGGAAGAGAATATAATACCCTTACTTTTTTACCATTTTGCTCACCTGGAAGCCATTTAGGGCATTTATTTAAAACTCTGATTGCTTCTTTTCCTGTTCCATAACCAATATCTCTTACAACTTTGATATCAGTTAATGATCCATCTTTTTCAACAACGAAAGTCACATAAACTTTACCTTTAAGACCTTCTTCTTCAGGAGCTTGATAGTTCTTACCAACGAATTGATAAAACTTTTCAATACCACCTGGGAATTCAGGTTTTTGCTCAATCCCAGCTAAAGAGTGAACACTAGTGTCTTCCTCAATAACTTCTACAACAGGTCCATTTCCAACTTCCTCTACAGTAAGCGGAGCATCTGGATCCCCTTTAATAGTTTCAGCACCAGTTTTTTTGTCTTTGATATCTTCCATTTTTGGTGGATCTTCAGTAACATCCTCAGCCTTAGCAACAACAGGTTTAACAAATTTAACCTGATCTTGTTTTGGTGGTGGTGGTGGTGGTGGAGCAAGATCTTTTACATCTTCAACTTTCTTCTTAGGAGGTAACTTTACTGCAGTAATCTTAATATCGGTATCCATATCATCTCCACTATCTGGCAAGTAACTCGCAATAAGCGGAGCACTAACAGCTAGACTGAAAAGAACACTACCAATGACAAGAGCACGCATAGAAGTCTTACGATTCGATTTTCTAAGTTCGTAAGCACCATAAAGCTTATTACGCCCTTCGAAAACGATCTCTATCCATTGATTTTTAATTAAATCTAATTTCATTTTTTATAATTATTAGGTTATTAGTAAAAAATTATTTTTTTACTTCTAACAATTTTTGTTCCTCTGGTGTAAATTCATTAACTATTGCATAAGAACCAGTCTTATTTACTCCAACTATTGCCATTTCATCCAAAACATCAACCAAATTACGATATGTTGATTTTTTACTTGGTTTGATAATTACAATAATTCCATCATTTGGTTTTCCTTTAGCCGTTGAATATTGCTTTACTGTTTCCATTCTAGCTATCAATTCTTTACGAATACCTTCTTTTCCATAAGAATAATCTTTTGGTGCCGCAAGAGGTTTTTCTAACATCCCCATATAACGGACCAATTTTCCATTTTCACCAAGCAATAATGTCATAGTACGATTCTCATCTACCTTTATGTCATTTTCTACCTTCGGGTCTTTTTCTTTATCTGGCAACGTCAAATCCATGGATTGAGGTTTAGACAACGTAGTGGTAAGCATAAAGAACGTGATTAATAAGAAAGCCAAATCCACCATGGCAGTTAAATCTACCTTTGAGTTTTGTTTTTTACTTCTTACTTTGCCACCTTTTCCGCCTCCACCGTCGCCGGTATTTAATTCAGCCATTTTAGTGTGTCTTTTTTAATTAAAAATTCTTTCCTCTTAAACCTGTAACCAAATTAAAGCTATTGACCTTTTGATCTTGCAAAATATCCATTACTTGTTTGATTGCAGGATATTGCTCCTTAGCATCTCCTTTTATTGCAAAATTCAATTCTTTGTCATTAACTTCAATATTTGCTTTACGCGAATATAAAACCCAATCCTTTAATTGATTATCCAAAGAATCCTTAGGTATCCCAGGTTGCCCTGCTTTACTTCTATCCGCTGCTTTCATATTCAAAATTGCTTTTAAATTTTGAATAGGTACACCAAAACTTTCCATTAATCCAAACTCCTCTGACTCTTTTTCAGTAAATGCAACATTATATTTATCAGCCATAAATTCAAGTGCTTTTTTACGAACATCTTTTCCTTTTAGGTCAAAAAATACAGCAGTTTTCCCATTAGCCTTACCAATTGTCAAAGTAGACAAATTATCAGTTGGTAATTTTGTTTGCACAGTAGACTGTGGAGTATCAACTGGTAATACTTCAGGTGTTTTAGCAGTGGCAGTCAAAATAAAGAACGTAAGCAAAAGAAACGCAACATCACACATCGCCGTCATATCGGTAGATGTGGACTTTTTTTTCATTTTTATTTTAGCCATTATATATGTCTATTATTTTGATAAAAAAATTATCAAAAATTAATTATTGTTTTAAACTACCTCTGAAATGTCTGTAAGTATTTACAATTGTAGTTCCAGCCTCATCAATAGAATAAGTTAAATCATCAATTTTTGAAGTAAAGAAGTTGTAAGCAACAATCGCTGTGATTGAAGTAGAGATCCCTGTAGCTGTATTAATCAAAGCTTCAGAAATACCAACCGCAAGTGCAGCTTGATCAGGAGTCCCAGCAGATGCCAAAGCTCCAAACGCTTTAATCATACCAGATACTGTTCCTAATAATCCTCCAAGTGTTCCTAAAGAAACCAAAGAAGAAATAATAGTCATATTTTTTTCTAACATTGGCATTTCAAGAGAAGTAACCTCTTCAATTTCCTTGTGAATTACTTCAGAAGCTTCTTCACTGTTGAATCCTTCTTTTTTAACATCTTGGTATTTAACTAACGCAGATTTAATTGCATTTGCAACAGAACCTTGTTGTTTATCACATGTAGCAATAGCTCCATCAATATCTCCTGATTTGATACTTACTTGAACTGTTTGCATAAATTTATCTAAATTCCCTTTACCAGCAGCTTTTGCAATAACAAAAAATCTTTCAAAAGAAAACACAATAACCATTAATAACATACCTAATAATACTGGCACTATAAATCCTCCTTTATAAACTTGACCTAATGTATTTAATGGGTGTCCTTTTTCAATATCTCCCCCTGCAAAATTCGAAGGATCTCCCATCACTTGAGACCAAATCAACCATCCTACAAATACACATAATGCAATAATAATCCCTGAAACCATTCCTCCTCCGTTTGAAGTGCTTTCTTTTTTAACTTTAACGTTTGCCATTTTTTTAAATTTTAAATATTTATTTTAGTTTTAATAAACTTGTATAGGAGCAAATTTAATTTTTTAGTTGAAATAAAAAAACTTTTTTTTAAGTAATCTTACAATTTATTTTATTCTCAAAACAGAACTACAACGTTTTTTAAGAATAATTAAAGATTTTATATAACAATTTATTCTAAAAAATTCTAAAAAAAAACGTTTTTAAGCATTCTGAATATTTTTATTCAAAAAAAGGTCTAAATTTAAAAAACAAATAAATCTATCAAATCAACAGTCATTTGTGATATTTTATTACAGAAAACCCTTAATTATTCATTTAAAAAAAATTAATATCTTGCATTAGATTTTAACACCCCTTCAAGAAATGAGCAAAGAAGAAAATTTTATTCAGCAAATAAACAAAGGCTATCTATCACAAGGAGAGAGTATAATACTAGGAGGCGCCATTCTTGACGGAGAGGCATTACCAGATACATTCGTCAAAATCCCGCTAAAGACATTAAACAGACATGGCCTAATTGCCGGTGCTACAGGAACAGGAAAAACAAAAACAATACAAGTTCTTTCAGAACAGCTATCCTCATTTGGTATTCCTGTATTAATGATGGATATAAAAGGTGATTTTAGCGGAGTTGCAAAGGAAGGAGAAGAAAAAGACTTTATTAAAGAGCGCCATACCAAACTGAATATCCCTTACTCAGTATCCAGTTTTCCTGTAGAATTATTATCCCTTTCTAAACAAGAGGGAGTTCGACTTCGATCTACAGTTTCTGAATTTGGACCCGTCTTATTCTCTAGAATTTTAGATTTGAATGATACACAGGCTGGAGTTGTTTCGGTTATATTTAAATATTGTGATGACAATAAAATGCCATTATTGGATTTAAAAGACATTAAAAAAGTCATCAATTATATTACCGATGAAGGAAAAGACGAAATCGAAGAAAGCTATGGAAAAATATCTACTTCGACTACCGGAACCATTTTAAGAAAAATAATCGAGCTAGAACAACAAGGTGCCGATTTGTTTTTTGGGGAACTATCCTTTGAAATTGATGACTTATTTCGTCTCGATGAAAATGGAAAAGGATACATTAATATTATACGACTAACGGACATTCAAGACAAGCCTAAATTATTCTCCACTTTCATGCTGAGTCTGCTTGCAGAAATATACCAACAAATGCCTGAAAAAGGTGATGCTGACCAACCCGAATTAGTTATCTTCATTGATGAAGCTCATTTAATTTTTAATGAAGCCAGCAAAGCATTATTGGAGCAGATAGAAACTATCGTGAAATTAATTCGTTCCAAAGGGATTGGTGTTTATTTTATCACTCAAAATCCAATGGATATTCCAAGTGGCGTTTTGGCACAACTGGGACTAAAGATACAACACGCTTTAAGAGCCTTCACAGCCAACGACAGACAAGCAATCAAACAATCGGCAGACAACTATCCAACATCAGAATTTTACAAAACAGACGAAGTATTGACCAGTTTAGGAATTGGCGAAGCTTTTGTAACGGCATTAAGTGAAAAAGGAATCCCTACTCCACTTGTAGCCACCATGATGCGCGCTCCCATGAGCCGAATGGATATTTTAACTGATGTCGAAATTCAAGAAATTAATGCCAAATCAAAATTAGTAAAAAAATACAGCGAAGTTCTTGATCGCGAAAGTGCTTATGAGATGCTCAATAAAAAAATTGAATCAGCTCAAGACAAAGCTATCGTTCCTGAAGAAAAAAAGCAAGAAAGCAACGAGCCAAGTACAGCAAGTGTTGTCACAAAATCGGTTCTGAAGGTCGTGACCAGCGCCACTTTTATTAGAGGAGCATTTGGAATACTGTCTAAAATGTTTAAAAAATAATCCACAATGAGAAACATCTTCAAAATCTCTATTTTTCTATTGGTTCTGAGTGGTTGTTCACCAAAATCGGAAACTAAAAATTTAACGTATGTTAAATTAGAGATTATTAAAACAGAAAAAGACTTTGAAAAATTAGTTGCCGAAAAAGGAATAGCCGAAGGTTTTTATCAATTTGCCGATTCTAATGCAGTTATAAAAAGAGAACACGACACTTTAATTATTGGCAAAATTAATATTAAAAATTATTACTTAAATTCAAAGTACCAAAATGCAACCATAACTTGGTCTCCAGATGACGTAACCGTTTCCGATGCCGGAGATATGGCCTCTAGTTACGGTAAATATGTTTGGATTTTTAAAGATGCTTCTGGAAAAGAACAAGTTTCAAAAGGGATTTTCCATACGGTCTGGAAAAAACAAAAGGACGGTTCTTGGAAATATATTTGGGATTAGAATAATTTTTTATGATTGTCGGCAATTCAAATATTTTTTTTGGAGCAGAAACATTTCGCTTATTTTACCAACATCGTCCCGCTTTCCATTTCAATCTTATAAGTCTCGTCCCAAAAGACGAGACTTATAAGGATTTACACTTCAATCGGGGCTAAGGGCAATGTCATTAAGTTAAGGAATTACTATTTTTATTTTCACGCAGATTTCGCAGATTTACGCAGAAAAAAAGTAAAAAATCTGCCGAATCTGCCGAATCTGCGTGTTGTTTTTTTAATTTCTCCCTTACCTTAATGACATTGGGCTAAGGAGTTATATTTTACCTTTTTACCATCATCTAAAAAAAATAGAAATCGAACTCATTATACACAAAATAGTACTGATCGCAAATAGTTTTATTTTTGTTTAAGAGGATAAAAAACAAGTTTTGTGGAAGACTGCATAATCGCTTTTTTATTCAATTTCATTTTTCTAAATTTTCCAGTATTATACAACTCTGCTTGATCTGCATAATGTGCACTAAATGGATTCCCGGATTGCCCAGTCGGCAAAATTCCCCAACTATTTTCAATATCAGAGAAGTCAATTACTCTTCGGCTTGAAGGACCTCCTTTTACTTTGTAAAATCCTTCATCCACAAAATCAAAAAATTGATTATTTATTACTTCATTAGAACCCGAAACTTCAAAAGGGCCAACATTAAAAAAAGGTCTAAATAGCGCTAGTTTCCCAATTGGGTGTTGGTATTCTACTGAATGTACTTTTTCCCACTTCCAGTTCGAAGGTGAATTACCCAATTGTTTTTCCAAAGCCACTATTGCTTCATCAAATGATTTTGCCAAGATTTGACTTCTGGTTTCTTTTATGTTTTTTGTAGTAACATCATCCCACCATAACGAATTTTCGCTTGAGATTTGTCTGGCGACAATTTGCTTCATGATATGAGTTCCTAAAAATTGTTTGAATCCTTCATCATCCAATTCGTCCTGAAAAGTGTTTTTCAGATATAAATAAATCCATTTATTATAGATCGTGGGAGCTACATCAGTCAAATTATTAGAACCACTCCAGGATTTTAGAATACGGATTGCCTCATTTTCCGTTTTGGAAAGTGATTTTAAATTTAAATTTGAGATTAAATTTTTCACAACTTCCGGAGCTACGGCTGATGTATTGTCGTTAATCATTTTACTCACTGAGTTTTTGTCCCAATCTGATTTTGAATCCAGCAATTGCGTAATTCTTTTTGCTCTGTCTTCAGGAAGATAATAGCCCGGGTAAGCAAAACCATCTATCGCTTCCGGTTGATTATTTGCGGAATAAACATAATTCCAGTCTGGATTGACTGCTGATGGATTTTTTGAGAAATCCAAATACTCTAAACTATCATCTTTTCCATTGGAACCATTAAGTATGAAATTTGTATTCACACCATTATTGTGTTTGTACAATTTCCCGGTTGCCCACCAACCAACATTTCCTTTAGCATCACCATACATTACATTCAGTCCTGGTGCGGCAATAAGTGCAACTCCTTTTTGAAAATCGGTGATTGAATTGGAATGTGATATCGCATAAATTGCCTCAATACTATGAATAGGCTGTTGTGTATAAATCCAGGACATAGCGACAGGTTTCTCACTTTTCAAACCAGCCAACAAATCATTCACAATAGGACCATGCTGACTTACTTTTAAATTCAAGATTACATCTGACGAATCTTTAACCTTTATTATTTTCTTTCTAATTTCATAATCCTGGAATCCATTTTTTGTTTGGTATTGATTATTATTTTTAGGGTTATTTTCTTCTTGATAAAAATCGACATCATCATTTTCAAACATTGTTAAACCATAAGCGTATTCCCTATTGTGACCCAATAAAGGAAAAGGCGCTCCTGCCAGATAACAACCGTACAATTCAAAATCGGGAGTTTCTAAATGAGCTTCATACCAAGTCCCCGGTTGGGAGAATCCGATATGTGGATCATTGGCAAAAATTACTTTTTTATTCTTTGTTTTTGGAGGAGCGACAACCCAACTATTACTTCCAACAAATGGTGACACTGGTGATTGATCCAAAAGTGACGCTATCGATTTTGAAATAGCTATATATTCTTGAGATTTTTGTTTTGAAATTTTAATTTTAGTAGTATTAAAATCTCCCTCTATTCCAAAATCTTTGAGATAATCCATTCCATATTTATTCCTAATGTCGGTAAGTAATGGATCTGTTTTTTGAGCCATTGCAAAACTAAAAGACATATATCCAAAAATATTATATACATCCTGTATCGTGAATTTTTGTTTTTTAACACCTAATAATTGGAATTCCACAGGAGCTACACCTTCCTCAAGATATTGATTAATCCCATCCAAATAAGCCATTGTCAATTGATAGGCCGGACTGTTTTTGTCTAAGTTTGAAATTGCTTTTTCAGATGCTTCTTCAATCCCTAAACCAACAAAAAACTTATCGTTCTTCAATGCAACCGATCCAAATACTTCGGACAAGCGCCCTGGAGCAATTCGTCTAAGCAATTCCATTTGCCACAATCTATCTTGAGCATGTAGATATCCGAAAACAACCATCGCATCTTTTGAATTTTGGGCATAAATATGAGGCACTCCAAATTCATCAAAATAAACCGTAGTTTCCTTTTTAATATTTTTCAAATAAACTTCACCTTCATATTTAGGCTTTTGGTATGACCTATAAATAAAAAATGCGCCAATTAAGACGATTAGCAAAAAAATAAAAATAAGTAAGGCTTTCTTTAGGTTTCTCATTGGAAGCAATTTTGTTACACTTTATCAAACTTATGTAAAAATCAACACATTTTATGTACCGTTTTTAAAAAACACATTTAAAAAAGGGTGTTTTTTTATCAAATACAAATAAATACAATGATAATGAATTTTAGCATTATTGTTAATTTTTTATTATAAAACAAAGAATAAGTATCATAAAAGTTAAAATTTATTATTTAAATTGAGATTTTTACAACAAACTCCACGTGATTAAGTCTCAGTTTATTATATTTGTTAAAACATAAAAAATCATGAAAAATATTTCAAAAGAAACCATTTCACAAATGGATAAGATTGAAAAATTAAATTTAATTAATTCATGTACAGGATTCAAATCAGCTAACTTAATTGCTACAAAATCAATCGAAGGCAATACCAATGTCGCTATTTTTAGTAGCATTACTCATCTAGGAAGCAGCCCATCATTGATAGGATTCATTGTTCGGCCAACTACAGTTCCTAGAGACACTTATAAAAACATTATGGAAACTGGTTATTTCACAGTAAACCATATTACAATTGATATGATTGCCGATGCGCATCACACTTCGGCTAATTATGATTCTGGAATTTCTGAATTTGACAAAACAAATTTAGAAGAAGAATACAAAGAAGGCTTCAATATTCCTTTCGTAAAAGGAAGTCCGGTGCAACTTTATTGCAAGTTTGTAAACGAATATATTATTAAAGAAAATGATACTATTCATATTATAGCTTCTATTGAGCATATTTTTTTCGATGAAACTTTGGAACATAAAGATGGCTGGCTACAACTGGACAAAGGAAATATAGTCGCCTTAAATGGAGTAGACGGATATTTTTTGCCCAAACTAATTGATCGTTTTCAACCTGCAAAACAAAATATACCTACAAAATCATTTAAAAAAGATAAGGAATAAAAAACCGCATAATTTAAAAAAGGGAATAGTTGTGTAACTATTCCCTTTTTTTATTTTCCTAAAATTCCTGTCTTTAAAATCTGCCCGAAGTGAAACATATCCTCATAAGATGTATATAAAGGAACAGGTGCAAGTCGAATTACATTGGGTTCTCGCCAATCTGTAATCACACCGTTTTTCATTAAATAACCAAACAAACTACGTCCTTCTCCATGAAGAAAAACAGATAATTGACAGGCTCTTTCCGATGGTTCTGTTGGAGTAATAATTTCAAAAGACCCATGTACTTCTTTGCTTATTTCGTTCAGAATGAATTCTAAATAAGAAGTTATTTTATCTCTTTTTAAGATTAATTGATCCATTCCAATCTCGTCAAACATTTCAACAGAAGCCAAATATGGCGCCAATGAAAGTATTGGCAAATTGCTTATCTGCCAACCTCCAGCTCCATGAACTGGATCGAAAACAGGTTCCATCTTAAAACGACGTTCTTTGTTATGTCCCCACCAGCCTGCAAATCGAGGCAACTCTTTATTGTTGTGGTGTTTTTCGTGGACAAAACAACCCGAAGCATTTCCTGGTCCCGAATTCATGTATTTATAACTGCACCAAGCAGCAAAATCGACATTCCAATCGTGTAATTCCAATTTAATATTTCCTGCAGCGTGAGCCAAATCCCAACCTACATAAGCGCCTTGTTTGTGTCCGGCTTCGGTAATGGTTTTCATATCGAAAACCTGGCCTGTATAATAATTCACACCGCCTATTAAAACCAATGCCAACTCCTCACCCACTTCTTCAATTTTTGTCAAAACATCTTCCAGTCGGATGTTATGTTCTCCTTCACGACGCTTGATTTCCACAATGACATCTTCTGGTTTATAGCCGTGGAAATTCACTTGACTTTGAAACATATATTGATCGGAAGGGAAGGCTTTTTCTTCACAAATGATTTTATAACGTTTTGAAGTTGGTCTATAAAATGAAACCATCAATAAATGAAGATTCACTGTTAGTGTGTTCATTACGGTGATTTCTGACGGCAAAGCACCTACCAATTTACTTAATGGATTGGCGAAACGTTCTTGATAATCCCACCACGGTTTTTCGGCATAAAAATGACCTTCGACAGCAAGATTTGCCCAATCATCCATCACCTCATCAACATATTTTTTGGTTCTTTTTGGCTGTAATCCCAAAGAGTTACCCGTAAAATAAATTACTTTTTTGTCATTTACTTTTGGAAATATAAACTCGTCTTGGTATTTATGTAGATGATCTTGTGAATCGAGTTGCTGAGCAAATTCTAATGTATTTTTGAAATCCATTTTTTGACTATTTTGTGCCGTAAAAATAGAAAAAAGAAAACAGAGAAAAGATGTCAGAATAAAGAAAAAAGACAAATAGCCTACAAAAAAAGTTAATTTAATAATAATTCAAATATTTTCAATCTGTATTTTACATTTAAAGCAACGCAATTCTTATGAAAACGATTTGCGTTAGGGATAGAAATGAAAAGTTTTTACCTGAAACCATTAGTAATACAGCAACGAGGAAGCGACCAACGGAAGCTCCCGCAGTGCTAGTATTACTTTGGTTTTGGGTAAAAACTTGTAATAAATAGCCCGTAATACGCCCAAAGAAAAAGATTTTAGATTGCAGAATTTAGATTTTAGATTTCTAAACACGTGTTCGCTTCGCTCAGTTTGGGGCAAAAAAAATCTCGCCATTGCTGACGAGACTTTGTATTTAGTTTTGAATGTGATTAGATAATCAACATTGCATCTCCGTAAGAATAGAATTTGTATTCTTCTTTGATTGCTTCTTCATAAGCTCTTTTCATTAAATCGTGTCCACAAAATGCAGAGACCATCATTAGCAAAGTTGATTTTGGCGTATGAAAATTGGTAATCATACAAGTTGGAATGCTGAAATCGTGAGGAGGGAAAACAAATTTATTTGTCCAACCATCGTAAGGATTCAATGTGTTTTGTGAAGAAACTGAACTTTCTACGGCACGCATAGAAGTAGTTCCTACAGTACAGATTCTCTTTTTGGCAGCTTTTGCAGCGTTTACAATATCACAAGCTTCTTGAGTAATTTTTAATTCCTCAGAATCCATTTTGTGTTTCGATAAATCCTCAACCTCAACTGGATTAAAAGTTCCTAAACCAACGTGTAGTGTTACTTCGGCAAATTTAACTCCTTTGATTTCCAATCTTTTCAACAAATGTTTAGAGAAGTGTAAACCAGCAGTTGGTGCTGCTACAGCTCCTTCTTCTTTTGCATAAATTGTTTGGTAACGCTCTGCATCTTCTGGAGTTACATCACGACTGATATATTTAGGAATTGGAGTTTCTCCTAGTTCGGTTAATTTATTTCTGAATTCTTCATAAGATCCGTCATAAAGAAAACGCAATGTTCTTCCACGAGAAGTAGTGTTATCAATAACCTCGGCTACTAATGAATCATCATCTCCGAAGTACAATTTATTTCCGATTCTGATTTTACGGGCCGGGTCTACTAAAACGTCCCAAAGTCTTTGTTCTGCGTTTAGTTCTCTAAGCAAAAACACTTCAATTCTTGCTCCAGTTTTTTCTTTGTTTCCGTATAAACGGGCTGGAAAAACTTTGGTATTATTCAATATTAAAACATCACCATCATCAAAATAATCGATAACGTCTTTAAACATTTTATGTTCTATCGTTTGTTTCTTACGGTCAATAACCATCAATCGAGACTCATCTCTATTTTCGGCTGGATATTCTGCAAGAAGTTCTTTTGGTAAATTGAATTGAAAGTGAGATAATTTCATTTGCTGTTTGTTTAAAAGTTTAAAATTTCAAGTCTCAAGTTGTTTAAACTGAACTTAAAAATCTTTCGGGTGCAAATATACGATTGTGAGATAGGCGTTGTCAAGTGTTTAGGTGTTTATTTTTCCTTACCTGACCCTATCCCGCAATGTGATTGCAAAAAAATCAACAAAAGTTTATGTAAACGACCATCTTTGCATCATAAAAAACCCTATTTTCTTTAAATCATCCCAAAAATCAGGATATGATTTTGATACTACATCTGCATTATTGATAACAATTGGCACTTTTAATCCTAATGGTGCAAAAGCCATCGCCATTCTGTGATCGTTATAAGTATCGATTCTTACCTCTTCATTAATATTTTTTGTCGCAATAAGTGTCAAGCTATCATTGGTCACCGTGATATTAGCTCCCAATTTTGTCAATTCAATACGAAGTGCTTCCAGTCTATCGGTTTCTTTAATTTTTAAAGTGTGCAAACCGGTAAGATGACAACCAATTCCCAAACCTAAGCAAGTAACTACAATAGTTTGTGCAATATCTGGAGTATTATTTAACTCAAAATTCAAGTCTTTGTATTCGAAATCACTTTGCTTTGTCAAAGTAAGTTTGTTTCCTTCGAAATGTGACGTCACTCCCATTTCCTTGTATATCTCAACCAAAGCTGAATCTCCCTGCAAACTTGTTTCTTTGTAACTGGTCAAAGAAATAGAAGCTGTTTTTGCCAAGGCGACTAAACTAAAAAAGTAAGATGCCGAGCTCCAATCGGATTCTACGGTCATTACTTTAGATTCTACTTCTTTCTTTGGATGTACTGTGATTACGTTTCCAACAAAACTAGTTTGAATGTTTAAATCATTCAATAATGCCAAAGTCATTTTGATATAAGGAACAGAAGTTATCTCACCAACCAAAGTCAGCTCAATTCCGTTCTCTAATTTTGGCGCTACCAATAGCAATGCCGATATATACTGGCTGCTCACATTAGCAGGAATGCTAACTTTCGAAGCCGTTATTTTTTGTCCTTTGATTCGAATAGGTGGATAACCTTCTTCTTTTTCATAAGTAATCTGTGCTCCCAATTGTTGCAAAGCCTCAACTAAAACTTTAATCGGGCGTTCTGTCATTCTTTGAGATCCTGTCAACACAACTTCACGTCCTTCATTAACTGCATAATAAGCCGTTAGAAAACGCATTGCCGTTCCTGCGTGATGAATATCCACAATTTCATCATTACCATTCAATGCTTTTTGCATTACCTCGCTATCATCAGAGTTTGAAGTATTGGCTAAAGTAATGTTTGGATACAATGCCTGAAGTAACAATAGTCGATTGGTTTCGCTTTTGGAACCAGTAATTGCAATTTGTTCTTGTAAATCGTGTTGTGATGTTTGTAACAGTAAATTCATTTTGGATGAGTTGATAGGTGTGTTTGGCAAATTTATTTTAAAAAAAGGATGTACCAAAACTTTGCCCTGACTTATAACATTATTTTAGTTTATCGTTGTTTTTGTGGCGGTCTTTATCTCGAACAGATTTCAAATCCATTTTCTTGTCAAAAGCGGCTTGCAAATCAATTCCTGTTTGATTAGCCAAACACAATACCACAAAAACAACATCGGCCAATTCTTCTCCAAGGTCTTTGTTTTTATCACTTTCTTTTTCGGATTGCTCTCCATAACGGCGAGCTATGATTCGGGCTACCTCACCTACTTCTTCTGTAAGTTGTGCCATATTGGTCAATTCATTGAAGTAGCGAACACCGTGTTCTTTGATCCAAGTATCTACGTCTTGTTGGGCATTTTTTAAATCCATTATTTTATTTTATTAATTAACCCTGTCAGAGTTCAAAACCCTGACAGGGTTAAGTTGGTGAAAGATTAGTATTCGATTATTAAAGTATTAATTTCGTTTAAGTTTTGTTGTTGGTTGTGATGAAAAATAAAATTTTCCAAATCTCCGAATAATTCAACAACTTCCTTTCTTCTTAGCTTCGTTGGCTTATCCGATAGTATTGTTTCATAAGATGACCAAGGGTACAAACTCATTTGTTTCACAAAACCGTGATGCACCGGGTTGTTATGGATGTAAAAAATCAGTTGTTGAAAATACTTTTCAGAAGAAACCAATTTTCTTTCAAAAGTTGTTTCAAATAAACTTCCTGTTCTATTATGACGTTTATTCACTGCTTGCGTATAAGCATTGAACAAATGTGAAAACTGTCTTGATGGATCAATGACTTTTGGTTTTTCGGTTGTAGTATAAGTCAAATCATTTTGTTCGATTTCTACTTTATCTTTGATTCGTACCAAGATATGAAAGTGATTTTTTAACAAGCACCAAGCATAAGTTTCGGCAATAGGCTCTATATATTTAGCATACAACCGAAGAAAATGATAGTAATTCTCGTTTTCAAGAAATATATCAATCCCATTATTACCACGATTGTAAATGTGGTAGTAATTTCCATGAAGTATGGGGTGTTTTATTTCCATTTTACTAATTGCTTTTATTTATTTAACCCTAACAGGGTTTTGAACCCTGTTAGGGTAGGACTGTCGGATTGAATTGTAAACAAATATAAGTTTAAATTGTGAGTTGTGAAATGTAAGATGTGAGCTATAAAGCGGTAAGCTATAAATGCCAAATGCCCCAAAAACGTGGTTAAGGCCGTCCCTGACGGGGTACACCACGTTCTATAACGGGGTAATTGAGGTTTCAAACGGGGTTCACCACGTTAATAGACGGGGTTATCGCGCGACAACACGGGGTAATCCCCGTTGTGCAACGGGGTAAATGGAGTTCAGGACGTGGTAAACCACAAAAAAACGGGTAAGAAACTAGTTCCTTACCCGTTTTAGCATTATTATGATGCGTCTATATCTCCTCTTCGATTTTCTTGGCTGTTTTGGCCGCGGAGCTTCCTCCTGTAAAAAACTGTGCTATGGCAGTTACTTTGCCTTCATAGCCTGGTGATTTGGTACTAGCCTTGTATTTGCTGTAATCATAATCCGTAAGTGCGGCCTGGTAATTCTCAAAATCGTGAAGGATTTTATTATTGGTCAACCCATCGATTAGAGTTTGTAATCTTCCGATAGTGGATTGCAGAAAGTCTCTCGAATCAAAATCGCTCTGAAACTCTATCCAATCTACATCAGGACTGCTCAAGCCCGGCTGACTTGCCTTGTAATCTTTGACTTTGTTTACTATCAGTTTATTTTGTTCATTCACGCTCCCGTATTTCTGACGTTCCTCTGCACTAAGGTTTTTGATTTTGGCTGACAAAGCTGTTTCAAGTGCTGTTAAGCTAGTACCTACTGCTGTCTTTTCGGCAGCTACATAATGATTGTTGTTTAAATTTTCAAATGGCATACTTTTTTGGTTTTTAAGTTAATAACTACAATCAACCAAATATAAGTAAAATCTTTAATAAACATAAAAGAAAGAATAATCTTAATTAAAAATATTGCTCTTTATTTTTACTGTCAATTTAAATGGTCATTGAACAATTATTCAGCAAAGAAACTTTCATACCAACTTCAAAAATTACCTGTTTTTCAATTTTTTCATTACTTACGCTTTCTTTAAAATAATCTTCTCTGTTTCTTTAGCTATCATACTCTGATAATATTCTTTTAACATAGGATAATATTCTGATGAAACAATTGAGGCATTTATCTGATGAGTAATGGATAACTGTATTTTATTGCCTGAAGTACTGGATATAAATTTAAAGCTACCTATATTCTCTTCCATATCAAGCTTAGATGATTTTGGAAGTGTCTCGACAACATAGCCCTCTGGTATATCAATATTGATTGTATATCTATCTAAAAAAGGAAAACCATAATCAATAGGATACTCTCTTTTCTCTTGCTTGAAAGGGTTGTGTTCTTTGGTAAAAAACAACAATGGATTAATGTATATTTTTTCGCCTATCAACTCACATAAATTGGTTCCTGAAAAAGAGCAAGTTTCAATAACTGGTAATTGAACATCTTTTTCATTTGCCCTAACGTAATCGGAAATTTCAATTTTTTCGTTTTCATTTTCCAATTTTTCCAGATAATCATCCTCTTTTATATTTTCAATCTCCGATCTAAAACCCATGGCCTTATGGCCTGTTCGCTGACGTCTCAATTTACCCGTAATTTTACCGGTAGCATCAATTGCATACATCATTATTACATTGTCATTAGAGGTTTGTGTAGGCATTAAATCTACTTCTTCCGATGTTCCGTCTTTTCTAATTAATCTACCCATCCAATTTAAGTCTCTAAACGGCAATACATTTGGAGTTGAAAACTTACTTGTGGCGTCTAATAATATCAGTCCTTCAGGGTTTTCTACAGCAGCAATTACATAGTTAAAAGCTGTTCTATTTGGAAACATTGCAATGCCATTTGAACGGGTGCTGACCAAAACAGGATTTGCTTTTAAACCTGCGCTACGCAACATAGCAGTGAGTATAAAATTAATCTCCGCTACATTTCCCGTTTTGTCTTTATAGGCTTTTTTAACTCCATCATTACAATAATAGCTATTATAACCATCCCATTTTACGGTTGATTTCACATAACTCAGAATTGCTGAAATGATTTCATCTTGAGTGGTTAATCCTGTAATAACTGATTTTAAATCCTCTTCAAAATAACCTGTTTTATTTAATTCCGCTCCAAAATCGCTATCATCATAAATAGTTTTTACTACAGCTTCCCAGTTTGCGGAATAAGACTTAACAATCTCATTTGGATATTTAGTTATCGATAATTCCTGTGCTACACTTGTTGTATAATTATCAATATTATTTACTAATACTTCCTCCTTCATCGCTGGCAAATTTTGCGCAGTATAAGTAGTTTTCGTTTCTAGATACTCCATTTTATCTGTTGATAAATAAGTAATAGTGTTATTAACTGGAACTATTGTTCTCTCCCCAGTTTTAAAAACAACTGATTTTGAAGAATTTTCAATATCTATTTTTGGTCTAATGAATCCTTTCAATTTCGTATTATAAACAAAATACTCTGGCACAAGGGTTATATATTCCGCAAAATCAACAGGAATATCGGTTTGAAAATCAAACTCCCGTAGCATCCCTCTGTTATTTGTTCGTATTATATATTTAAATTCCAATACCGAACCTTCTTTAACATTGGGCAGTGTTATTTTCTTTTTATCCACGTATTTGTTTACTTTTTCTTCAAACTCACCTTCACTTTGCAGCTTTGTTTTTTCAATCTTTCCTGCCACTAAATTATAAGTTACCGCATCCGTAAATTCAACGTTTTCTTTTATTGAAGAATTTCTGGATATAAATCTCACTTCTTGGTTTGCCCAATCATACCCTTCTTTTTTATAAATTTTGATGCGCATGGTTATCTCAGTAATCACCTTAAAACCTTCATCATGTTTGTATTCAAATTTTGTTTCTCCTTTTTTAAACAAAATTGCAGCAACGGCAGCTGTATCTTTTGGGTGCTTTTTTTGTTTCAATTCGTCTATGGAGACTTTTCCTAGTTTAAATTCTTGAGCAATTCCATTCACAAATGAAAACAGTAAAAACAAACACAAAACAATATTATTTCTTTTCATTTTTTTATACTTTTTTTAAAACAATCTTCTCTGTTTCCTTAGTAATCATACCCTGATAATATTCTTTTAGCATAGAATAATATTCTGAGGATACAATTGAGGCATTTATCTGATGAGTAATGGATAACTGTATTTTATTTCCGGAAGCATTCGACATGAATTTAAAACTTCCTAAATTTTCTTCCATATTGATTTGAGTTGATTTTGGCAATGTCTCAACCACATATCCCACTGGAATATCTATGTTTATGGTGTATTTATCCAAAAAAGGAAAACCATAATCTACAGGATATTCTCTGATCTCTTGTTTAAAAGGATTCTGTTCTTTGGTAAAAAACAGCAGTGGATTGATATACATTTTTTCGCCTATTAACTCACATAGATTGGTTCCTGCAAAAGAGCAAGTTTCAATAATTGGCAGCTGAACATCCTTCTCATTTGTTCTTAAATAATCAGAAATTTCAATTTTTTCGTTTTCATTTTCCAGTTTTTCCAGATAGTCTTCCTCTTTTGTATTTTCAATCTCCGATCTAAAACTCATTGCATTGTGATCCGTTCTTTGTCTTCTTAATTTTCCCGTAATTTTCCCAACTGGATCAATAGTATAATTCATCGTTATATAGTTATTCGATGCTTTCTTTGGCATTAAATCAACCTCTTCTGATGTTCCGTCTTTTCTAATCAATCTACCTAACCAATTTAAATCTCTAAATGGTAATACATTTGGAGTTGAAAATTTACTTGTCGCGTCCAACAATATCAATCCTTCCAGTGTTTCTACTGCTGCAATTACATAATTGAATGCACTATGATTTGGGAAAATTGATATGCCGTTATCCCTTGTGCTAACCAAAACAGGATTTGCTTTTAGTCCTGCTGTACGCAGCATTGCCGTAAGCATGAGATTAATCTCCGCGACATTGCCTGTTTTGTCTTTGTATGCTTTTTTAACCCCATCATCACAAGAATAGCCATTATATTCATTCCATTTTACCGTTGATTTTACATAATTTAGAACTGCTAAAATAATTTCATCTTGTGTTCTTAGTCCTCCAATAACGGCCTTTAAATCGTCTTCAAAGTATCCAGTTTTATTGAGTTCGACACCAAAATCTTCATTATCATAAATAGTCTTTACTACAGCATTCCAGTCTGTAGAAAATGATTTATAAATTCGACCTGGGATACTTACCATTGCTAATTCATAAGAAACACTTGCTTTATAATTATCTATATTGTTAACAAAAATTTCCTCTTTAATTGCTGGGACATTTTCTAAAGTAAAAACAGTTGAAGTTTCTTGGTTATAAGTTGGTTCTGATGAAAGTTTAGGAAAAACGAATCCTTTTGTTCTCTTATTAAAAGTTAAAAATTTTGGTGTTTTAACATTATATTCCGTATAATCTACAGGAATACTAGTCTGAAAATACCAATCTCTTAACGACCCAAAATTTTCAGATCGTATTTTATATTCAAATTCAACGATAGAACCTTCTTTTACATTGGGCATTGAAATTTTTTTTTGCCCAAAATATTTATTGATTTTTGTTTCAAATACTCCTTCGCTTTTAAGTTTCGTTTTTTCAATCTTGCCATCGACTAAATTATAAGTAACTGCTTCCGAAAAAGAAACATTTTCGCCCTGCAAATAGTGAGACACTTCTTTATTGGCCCAATTATAGCCCTCTTTTTTATAAATTTTAATTTTAGTTTTGATTGTAGTAACTGTCACTAAATCCTCAAAACGCACAGATCCTTTTTCAAATAAAATTGCCGCCACCGCAGAAGTATCTTTTGGGTGCTGCTTTTGTTGTAATTCCTCGATAGTAACTTTTCCTAGTTCTAGTTTTTGAGCATTAATACTAGAAAAAGTAATGAGGAATAACAAGAGTATTGATTTTCTAAAATTCATTTTTAAATTAGCTTTTGGTTAAAATTATTTTGGCGTTGTCGTTTCTCGAAACCTGCTCCATAAAAAGACGAAATTCATCGTATTCTTTATTGGTGTATAAACCTTTTTTCAAAAAGAACTTTCGTTTGTAAACGATATTATTATTGTCTTTTTTAATAATCTCTGTTTTATACTCACCGAATTTTCCGTTGATTTCAACATTCCCTGGAAGAAATTCAATCGAAAAATTTATGGGCAAAGCAATCTCTATTTCATCGATATCAATTGAACCTCTTTGTATTTCTAAAGGATTTTTCCGGTTTCGAATTCGTTTTATACTTTGAGTTAATGGATTAAAAGCATTTAGAGCAAACATCATTTTATTTGCAGATACATTTCCGTAGTTAATCGCACTTATTTCGGCATTTTCAGTAAAACTAATTTTATCACTATCATTCTTGAAAGTGATTTTTTTAATCTTTAAATTATTGATTGTACTCCAATAGTCTTTATAGAATTTCTCCTTTTCTGTTGGAGAAAATTTATCATTATTAAACTTTTTATTGTATTGCGAACCTTCGGAAACGATCCCTATTTTTCCTAAAAAATCACCATTTTCAGCAATGGAATAGGTCCCTTTACTGACTTGAGTATTACCTGTATCTTCGTAAATTTTTGTTCTTACAATCTCCCCTCCCTCTGGCTTTATCACCAAAACATTTCTGTCGTCCGTAAAAGTTCCTTGATAACCAAAAGGATCTACCTGACTTGTACACTCTAAAAAAACATATTTATCTTTATTGGGTATAGCCAAAATCATATGATTCCCTTGCATCGAAACAAAATCGGTTTCAATATCACGCTTTCTTGGATTACCATATAAAACAACATTGTAAGATGGAACATCCACCACACTAAGAAGCGCTTTGGTATAATTACTCAATGCCTTACAATCTCCATAGCCCAAACGATCAACATCACTTGCTGGCATAGGTTTCCAACCCCCAATCCCTACTTGAATACTGACGTATCTCGACTTTTCCTGAACGTATTTATAAATGATTTGCGCTTTCTTGATAGGATCGGTTTCGGCACCAACCAAAGCTTTGATTTTTACTTTAGTTTCTTCAGACAAATCAGTAGTTCCCTCCAAAATTTTTTCACCGTACCATTTTCCAAATTCTGCCCAAGTTTTGGCAATACCATCAACTCCTTCCAAATGAAACAACCCCAATCCCATCATTACTCTTGGAAAAAGAGTACTAAACGAGGGACTTGCCGTTTCTTCTTTTCGTGCCAACATTTTTGATGCTAAATAAGAAAGCTGAGTTGAAGTTTCTACAGTTTTTTTGATATTAAAATTCAAAAAATTGAATTCTTTGTATTTGAATCCAAGCCCTAAAGGATAAGTTATATTGAGAATGCTTTTCTCTATACTGACAGCATAATCATTCAAAGGCACCCATTGCGGAATAAAAGCTGTATTTGATGTTTCTGTTTCTATTTCAAAAACAACTGTAAATGGGTATTGTATTGGTGTATAGTCTAAGTAAATATAACGACTCTCTGAAAAAAGAGTACTTCCGCTCACTGCACTTACATCCCTAAAATCACTCCTTTTTACTTTTTTGATTTCCTTTCCAAAAGCATCATAAACCGTTGCCAATATACTTTTGACAGGACTCGATTTGTCATAATTTTCATAAGCTTCAATAGCATCCAACCCATTTTCGTTGAGCACTGTTACAACGCGTTTGTTTTTGATATTCATACTGCGTTGAGACGCAATTACAATATCTATTTGGTTCAAACGAACAATAGCATTGGCGTTTTCTTTGAGTGAATCGGAAAGAGTGAGGGCACTGTAATCACTTTTTTGAGCAAAAAGAAATGTTGTAGTAAATAAGAAAATAATAGAAATAGAGGAAATAAACTTGTAGGTCATAAAAAAGTTTTAGTGTCGAAATATAAGAAAATTTCGTCTAAATAAAACTTAATTTTACTCTTTATTTTTACTGTCTATTTGTATAGTAACCGGTCCATCATTAAGCAATAAAACTTTCATATCCGCTCCAAAAATTCCAGTTTGCACTTTCTTGCCTAATTCCTTTTCCAATTGTTTTACAAAATTTTCATACAATGGAATCGCTATTTCAGGCTTAGCTGCTTTTATGTAAGAAGGACGGTTTCCTTTTTTGGTAGAAGCGTGTAGTGTAAACTGGCTCACAACAATAATATCTCCATCAATATCTTGAATGGATAAATTCATGATATGATTTTCATCATCAAAAATACGGATTTTGGTAATTTTCCCAACCAACCAATCAATGTCTTCCTGGATATCGGCTTCTTCAATCCCTACTAAAATCAATAATCCTTTTTGGATTTCAGCTACTATTTTAGAATCGATGGTTACGGAAGCATTGGAAACTCTTTGAAGAACAACTTTCATTATTTAATTCTTAATGTTTGAAAGTCGAAAGCCAAAAGTCATCTAAAACTCGACTTTAAGACTTTAGACTTGACTACTCTCTTGATTTATCACTAATGATTCGATCCTCATTGTAATCATCGGTACGATAATGTTCATCGTCCCCTTCCAGTATTTTGAGATAACTGTTATAACGGGACCAAGCAATTTCATCTTTTTCTAATGCAGCTTTTATGGCGCAATGTGGTTCTTCTTTATGCAAACAATTATTGAACTTACATTGATCTTTCAATTTAAAAAATTCCGGAAAATATCCGCTAATTTCTGCAGGATCCATATCAACCATTCCAAAACCTTTGATTCCGGGAGTATCTATGATTTTGGCTCCAAAAGACAAATCATACATTTCTGCAAAAGTGGTTGTATGTTGTCCTTGTTTACTTGCAACCGATATCGTTTTGGTTTTTAAATGCAAAGAAGGTTCCATTGCATTTACTAAAGTTGATTTCCCCACACCTGAATGTCCAGAGAACATACTTACTTTACCCACCATCATTTCTTGTAAAGCTTCGACTCCCTTATTCTCTGTCGAGGAAACTCGCAAACATTTATACCCTATTTCCTGATACACATGTTGCATATACAACTGTTCATCAAGCGTAACCTCATCCAAAGTGTCTATTTTATTAAAAACCAAAATAGCTTCAATTCCGTAAGCTTCGGCGGTTACCAAAAAACGGTCAATAAAATTGAATGTAGTTGGAGGATTGTTTACAGTTACCAACAGAAACACTCGATCAATATTGGAAGCAATAATATGCATTTGATGAGATAAATTCACAGCCTTACGAACAATATAATTCTTTCTTTCATGAATATTATGAATTGTTCCAGTAATAGTATCTGAGGTTTCTTCAAGCTCGTAATCGACAATATCACCCACAGCAATTGGATTGGTACTTTTAATTCCTTTGATTCGGAATTTCCCTTTCATACGGCATTCTATAAAATCTCCTTTTTCGGATTTTACGGTGTACCAACTTCCTGTAGATTTGTAAACGAGTCCTGTCATTATTTGATTTAAGAATTTTAGATTTTAGATTTTAGATTAAACCTAAGACTTTGCAAAGATAATTAGTTTGTTTTAGGTTTAAATATTTAATAGCATGTAAATATTTAATAAAAAAAGGTTGTGAAAGAATCACAACCTTTTAAAATTTTATTGTTCTAAAATTAATCTTCCCAGTTTATCTTGTTTTTTCCTTGATGAATACAAAATAAATTCACTTTCATTCTTTCTATAATAAACTCCTGGACGAAGTACCAATTCATTTTTCACAACTTCTTCAGGGTCTTTTCTTGTAATCTCTCCTTTTTCATCAAATATAAAAAGAGAAGGAACTGAACTATTATAATTCCCAAGTGCTTTTATTTTTTCAATGTCAGTAATTCCTTTATTTTTAATATTATCATTAAAAATCACATTCAACTTACCATCTCTATACATTGGAATTGCTCCAAGATATTCGGGGCCTTTTCCTAAATCAACTAATGGTATGTTTAAAGATGCTCCAACAGTAAAACTCCCATTTCCTGCAATAGCACCTAATGATAAAGACATTGTAGTAATTGATGCCACTTGTTCTTTTGGCAAAACATTACCCCAATCTAATGACCCGTCAGGATTTAAAGAGGTTACAATAATCTCGTTTTTGGTATAGGTAACCGGGGTAAATTGCAACGGTCCAAATCCTGCACTTTTACCATAATAAACAAATTGCATTTCTGAAAGAACAATTAACCCTCCATCATTTCTTTCAATTAATGTTGTAATGTTATACAGTGGCTTCACGTCTTTTCCGTTTTTAGCTCTTCTCTCTCCTAATAACTTAACTTTTGTTTCATAATCAAATTCATCAAATTTCACTTCTGGTATTGCTGTACTAGCAAGATCTAATGTTGCATTATAAATTCCTTTTAACTCTTTATTTGCTTTACCATTTTCACGGACACTTGAATAAAATCCGACTAGTTTTAATGTGTTTTTTGCAGTAGAAATCATTTTACAGTTAATGATTTCTTTCCCTTTTATATTAATATCGACAACAATTTTTTTATAATCATTTGCTCTTTTGAAAGTATGAATCTGAAATTTCTCAATTTGCTCCTTCTTTTTAGAGTCTCTATAACTTTCATTAACAACTAAAAAAACATCATTTTGAAAATTTAATTCAAAATCTGAAATAGTAAATTCATAATCTTTTTTACTATCATCAAACTTTACTTTTTCTGCATTTGCAAAAAGTACATTTAATTTATTGTCTAGTAATTTCACTTCGTACTGAACAGCATCTTCTTTCGAAAATAAAGAGGTGTGCATAACTAGCAAGTTCTTTTCATCAGGAGAAAGTTTAAAATAAAACAATCCTTTTTCTGATTTTTTTTCAACAACAGAATTAAACAAAAGGATCGATTTTTCGCTTAAAGTACCTTTATCAGAAACTGACACTCCAACCAAATTAAACGTTTTTTCCTTTCTATTATAAACGCTTCCGATAGCATATAAATTCTCGTTTAACAAAAATATTTCTTCAAAATCAACTTCTTTGTCTTCAAGTTTAGGGATAGCGATAGGATTTGAAGAAATTATTTTCATTGTTTTTGATTCGAAAATCTTCAAAAAATAATCTTCTTTACCCGCAATGGCTAAAGCATAAATTTTATCATTGGATTCTCCAATAATTTTCACAATTTTTTGATTATCATCTGGTAATTCTTCACCATAAGTCATGTTCAGTTTTTCAATTTTGTTTTGTGCAGACAAACTCATACAAGACAAACCAAACAATAAAAAAGCAAATGTAATTTTTTTCATTTTTAAATTTTTAATAATACTAATAGTATGTTTTTTTTAGATAACATAAAAAAACCTTCCGCATGACACAGAAGGTTCATTTTATTTAACAATATTAATACTTATTTTTTTAAAATTAAGCGTTTAATACTTTTTCTTGGTGACCAATACTTTCTTGGTGGATATTTTTGAACAATTTAACTATAAATTCTTCTGTTAATCCTTTTTTAGCACCTTCTGCAATCATTTTTTCTTGGATTTCATTCCAACGATTATTTTGAAGAATTGCAACATTATTTTCTTTTTTTACTTGACCAATTTCGTCAGCTACTTTCATTCTTTTTCCTAATAAGTCCAATAAATTTGCATCAAGGACATCGATATTAGCTCTTAATTTGGTCATTTTACTTGTAAACTCATCAGTATCTCCACTCACTTTTCTAACTTTCAAGTCTTTAAAAATTTGTTTCAAAGCAGCAGGAGTTACTTGTTGAGCAGCATCACTCCAAGCATTATCAGGGTCATTATGAGTTTCGATAATCATACCGTCATAATTTAAATCCAATGCTTCTTGAGTTACTTCAAGGATCATATCACGGTTTCCTGTAATATGTGATGGATCAATAATCAAAGGTAAATCAGGGAATTTATTTTGCAATTCAATAGCAATCTGCCATTCTGGAATGTTTCTGTATTTAGTTTTTTCGTAAGTAGAAAAACCTCTGTGAATTACTCCCAATTTCTTAATTCCAGCTGCATATAAACGCTCTACACCACCTAACCATAAAGCCATATCTGGATTTACTGGATTTTTAATCAATACAATTTTATCAGTTCCTTTTAAGGTATCGGCGATTTCCTGAACAGCAAAAGGATTTGCCGTTGTACGAGCACCAACCCATAAAACATCAATATCATTTTCTAAAGCCAATTTACAGTGTGCTGCAGTAGCAACCTCTGTACCCATAAGCAAACCTGTTTCTGCCTTAGCTTTCTTTAACCATTTCAATCCAATCTCTCCAACACCTTCAAATCCTCCTGGACGAGTTCTTGGTTTCCAAATACCTGCTCTAAAAACGCTTACATCTGAATCTTTCAATTCGTGAGCAATTTTCAACACTTGCTCTTCTGTTTCAGCACTACAAGGTCCTGCTATTACAAATGGGTGAGATAATTTGAATTCATTCAACCAATCTCTCATTTCTTTCTTGTTTTCCATCTTTTCTAAAATTATTTACTTTTTTCCCTCTCCTCCCGATAGCTATCGGAACTCCCCAAACAACTGGAGGGAGCAAGAGAGATCTTTATTATTAATTGCTTACTACTACTTTATTTTGTTGTTCTTTTTTATTTTTCTTAAAACGGGTTATTGTTACTTTTTAGCATTCATTCCGTTCAATATTTCCTTAATTCGGTTGACGCTTTCCATTTCGTGGTAAATCGCATCATAATCTTCATTTTCCAAAAGATCTTTAAACTTAGACAGGTTGGAAATGTATTCTTCCAATGTTTTTATCACCTGTTTTTTGTTTTGTTTAAAAATCGGGGTCCACATCGCTGGTGAACTTTTTGCCAAACGAACGGTACTTTCAAAACCGGATCCGGCCATGTCAAAAATATCCTGTTCGTCTTTTTCTTTATTGATTACCGTTTTCCCGAGCATAAACGAACTGATATGTGATAAATGTGACACATAAGCAATATGTTTATCATGCGATTTTGGATCCATATATCTAATTCTCATTCCGATTGCCGTAAAAAGCAACAACGCTTTTTCCTGTAATTTGAAAGTTGTTTTTTCAACTTCGCAAATGATATTTGTTTTCCCTTGAAACAAACCTCTAATAGCTGCCGATGGCCCCGAAAACTCCGTTCCTGCAATAGGATGCGTAGCAATAAAATTCCTTCTTCTTGGATGATCCGAAACCGCTTCGCATATTGGCGTTTTTGTCGAACCCACATCAAAAACAATAGCCGAATCCGAAATTAAATCCAATACCGTTGGCAAAACCACAATCGCCGTATCCACTGGAACCGAAACAATCACAAAATCCGCTTTGGACAAATCATCAAAAGTGGCTGCTTCATCAATAACCCCTAACGCTATAGCTTCCTGCAAATGCTTTTCATTACTGTCAATTCCAAAAATTTTGGCATCAGGATTTAAACCTTTAGCATCCAATGCTATTGATCCTCCTATTAATCCAACACCTATTACGTATATATTCATGTTCTGCTTTTTTGGAGCTAATCCTGCTATCCGTTTCAATCTTTTACTTTTAAAAGAAAAAGTAAAAGGATTTCCACTACTATCAGGGCTAGGGCATCCCGTTTTTTTAGAAATTTTATTTTATAGCTAAGTTTCTAAAATCGATCAATAGCTTCCTGTACTTTCTCTTCTTTTACACAAAGTGCAAATCGAATATAACCTTCTCCATTGCTTCCAAAAATGGTTCCCGGTGTTATAAAAATGTGTTTCTCGTATAATATTTTATCGATAAAATCCTCCGCAGATGCTATTCCTGCAGGCAATTTGGCCCAAACAAATAGTCCAACGCCTTCTTTGTACACTTCACAACCTAGTTTTTCGGCCAATTGTTCAGTAAGTACACGACGTTTTTTATAAACAGCGTTCATCGAGTCAAACCAAGACTGATCACTTTTCAAAGCTTCAACAGCACCCTTTTGGATTCCGTAGAACATCCCACTGTCCATGTTGCTTTTTACTTTAAGAACCGAATCAATCAGCGTTGCACTTCCCAAAACCATTCCTACTCTCCAGCCTGCCATATTGAACGTTTTACTCAAAGAATTCAGTTCCAGTGCCACATCTTTTGCTCCTTCTACCTGCAACAAACTCATCGGTTTATCATTCAAAACAAAACTATACGGATTGTCATTAACTAATAATATATGATGCTTTTTGGCGAAAGCTACCAGTTTTTCAAACAATTCCAAACTTCCTCTCGCACCTGTAGGCATGTGTGGATAACCAATCCACATAATTTTCACTTTGGTTAAATCTAGTTTTTCCAAAGCGTCAAAATCAGGTTCCCAATTATTCACTTCTTTCAAATCGTAATAAACAGGCACAGCTCCAACTAGATTCGTTACTGAACTGTATGTCGGATATCCTGGATTCGGAATTAAAACGTGATCTCCTTCATTCAAGAAAGCCATAGAAATATGCATAATACCCTCTTTAGAACCAATCAATGGCAAAATTTCCACATTAGGATCCAAGGTTACGCCATAATTATTTTTATAAAAATCAGCCATTCCTTTTCTAAGTTCAGGCAATCCTTGATAACTTTGATATTGGTGTGCATTCTCATCTTGCATTGCCAAAATTACGGCATCCATAACTGCTTTTGATGGCTTTAGATCCGGGCTTCCAATTCCCATATTGATAATTGGTTTTCCCTCTGAGGCTAATTGTCTCACTTCTCTCAATTTAGATGAGAAATAGTATTCTTCAATTATATCGAGACGTTTTGCTGTTGTAATCATGCTATTTTATATTTCTCTTTTCAGAGTTTATTTTATCTTTAAAAACTTTTGACTTGTAACTTTTGACTAATTATGGTTTGGTATTTTTATATTCTCCCAATACTTTAAAATATTCAGCCATTATCGTTAACAGTGCTTTTGATTTGGCAAAATCTTCATATTTATCAAAAGTAACATCAACAAAAAAAGAATATTTCCAAGGTGTTTCAATTTTTGGCAACGATTGTATTTTGGTTAAATTCAATTTACAATCACTCATTACATTCAAGACTGCTGCAAGGCTTCCTCTTTTATGATCCAATTCAAATTTAATCGAAGCTCTGCTGATTTCATTTTCGTCTGCAAATTCTTTTTCCTTTTTAATAATGACAAAACGAGTCATATTATTGTTTATCGTTTGAATTTCTGGTGCCAGAATTTCCAAATCATACATTTCAGAAGCTGTTTTGCTTGCAATTGCTGCAATTCCTGTTAACTGTTTTTCGTGAATCCTTCTAGCGGTTTCGGCAGTATCCTTGTCTTCAACTAATTTTATGTTTGGGTATTTTTTCAAGAATTCCATACATTGCAATAAAGCCATCGGGTGAGAATGCACTTCTTGAATATCTTCTATTTTTTGTCCTTTCAGCGCCATTAAATTTTGATGAATATCCAAATAATGTTCACCTATAATATGCAGATTGTTTTTGTCAATTAATGCATAATTTGGAATAATAGGCCCAGCAATAGAATTCTCTATAGCCATTACTGCCTGATCTGATTTTCCCGTCAGTAAACTAGCTACCAATTCCTCAAAAGACAGACATTCGTCCACTTCGATGTTTTGATAAAAATAGTCTTGGGCCACTTGATGGTGGAAAGATCCTTTAATTCCTTGTATTGCAATTTTCGTTCTCATTGGGTCAAAAAAAAATCCTGATTTTCATCAGGATTGTATATTAGTTTTATTTGTTTTTTGTTCTTCAAATAACCATAGCACAATCCCTTACTTCCTAAAGAAGAAATAAAAAGAGTTGCTAAAATAAAAACGGTTATTAGACATGATGTGCTTTGTTGTTCAATTATTTATTGCAAATGTATGACATATTTCGAGTCAGCCAAAATAAAAATAATCTTTTATGTAACAAAAAAAGATTCGTTTGTTAAAAGGGATTTTAATTCATTATTTCATAAAAATAAAGCTCTTTGAGACGTTAAAATTATTGAATTCAAAACAGAAATTAAACACCAAATGGCTATTTGGATAAAAAACAGTGTTTATTTTAATCCATTGCTTTTGAAAGTTGATGAAAAAACGGCTCGTTTCTGGGTTAAACTAAACATCTTGCTAGCCGAGTGAGGGATAGAAGCTAGCTACCAAAGTAGCGGATAGCCCGACCCAAGTGATTTTTTTATGTTATTTAGGTAATACTTTGACTGATCCATTTCTTGCCTTCGGAGATTCTGGTGACTACCATTGCACAGACCAAATCACCATTGGCATTCAGTAAAGTCGCGATTGGATCGACCAAAGTTCCAATAATCATTGCGGCCGGCAAGGCTTGTTCCATCGGCAAACCATAAACGGTTATGGCAAGAATTTCTCCTATATATCCACCATTTGGAATACCACCTTCGACCACGGATACTATTATGGTGATGCCAATTGCTGTTAATAAAGTGTAAGGATCCGTAAAATCCTTGCCGAATAAGGCAAAAATGACGGCGATTTTGACAATCGATGACATACTCGAACCGTCTTTGTGTAAGGGTGCTCCAAGTGGAATTACGAGATTCCGAATGTGACTCGGAATGTTCATTTGCTCTGCGGCTTCGAGATTAGCTGGGATAGTTGCAATACTACTGCACGTTCCCACCGCCGTCAATGCAGGTGTAATGTTGTTTTTCCAAAATATTTTAAGGCCTAGTTTTCCGCCTGCAAAAAAAGCATATAAGCTGAAAAATATGATGAAATAAAAAGTACAAACGGCATAATACAAAGCTAGTGGTTTGGCATAAGCTCCAAACAATTGTGGTCCGAAGATACCGACTTGATATGCAAAATAAGCTCCAAGACCAATTGGAGCCGTTTTCATAATAAGATGCAGTAATTGTTTCATCACTTCGTTTCCAGAATTAAGAAATCTTGCAAAATCTTTTCCTTTTTCGCCAGCGCGCAAAGTTGAAAAACCAATTAGAAAAGAAAATAATATGAGCGCCAGCATATTTTTTCGAGACAATATCTCATAGAAATCATTGACTGTTACCAATTGTGTGATTTGAGAACCAGTGCTGCTTTCTTGAATGTTTTCTAATGCAACTTTTGAAAGTACTATGCCTTGATGAATTGGGAAAATCAAAACACCGATAATCATTATAATAGCCGAAATAATTACAGTTGTTAGAAACACTCCTAAAACTATCCCGAAAAGCTTTCCGAGTTTTTCAGATTTCTGCAAATTGGCAATTGAGGAAGCAATGGTAAAAAACACTAGCGGTATGATTGCCGTAAAAAGTAAATTCAGAAATATATCTCCTAATGGTTTTATGACTTCTACCCCATTCCCGAAAACCAAACCTAATATGCTACCAACGATTATTCCGCCAAGTAGCAACAAAATACTACTATAATTTTTCAAGAAACTGCCTGATTGATTATTTTCCATATTGATTTAGTTTGATTGTAAATATATAAATCTTAATGATAAAGCCATCATTCTTACTAACGTTTGTTAAAGTTCAATACTTTGACAAAAGCTAAAGGTTCATTGTTGGACAAAAACAATAAATAAAAGTTTTTTCTGTTTACTTTTGCAACAAATAAAGTTTTATGTCAATAGAAGTAAAAAACATTTCGAAAAGTTATGGTGCCCAAAAAGCATTGGACAACATTTCTTTTTCTGTTAAAAAAGGAGAGATTGTTGGTTTTTTAGGACCGAATGGTGCCGGAAAATCGACCTTGATGAAAATTTTAACGACATATCTTCACGCCGACTCTGGTGTTGCGCTAGTCAATGACTTTGATGTAAACACCCAGGAAAAATCGGTACAGCTTTCTATTGGGTATTTGCCAGAACACAATCCATTGTATTTGGATTTGTACGTGAGAGAATATCTAGCTTTTAATGCCGACGTTTATAAAGTAGATAAATCAAGAATCGAAGAAGTAATTCAGTTGACAGGTTTGCAAACTGAAAGTCATAAAAAAATAGGACAATTATCAAAAGGATACCGCCAACGTGTGGGATTGGCCAATGCATTATTGCACAATCCCGATGTTTTGATTCTGGACGAACCTACAACTGGATTGGATCCAAATCAATTGGTCGAAATCAGGAATGTGATTAAAAACGTAGGGAAAGACAAAACGGTTTTTCTTTCGACACACATTATGCAGGAAGTGGAAGCGATTTGCGACCGAGTAATTATTATTGACAAAGGACAAATTGTTGCCGATAAAAAATTGGACAATTTAATTTCTGCCGATAAAGAACAGGTAATCGAAGTCGAATTTGATTTGAAAGTGGAAGAAGGCCTAATTCCTCAAATTCCACATTTAAAATCGTTTAAAAACATCAACGGTTGCTCTTGGGAATTGACTTTTGTTTCTGATAAGGATATGCGCCCAACTGTTTTTGATTTCGCATACGATAATGGGTTGAAAACTTTACAACTCAACCAAAAGAACAAGAATTTGGAAGCTGTCTTTAGAGAAATTACGAAGTAAGTTGAAAGATTGCAGATAAAAGAAAGCTCGTTTAAAATGGATTTAAACGAGCTTTCTTTTTTATTTTACCAATGACTTTAAATAGATTGTAAATAGTAATGATAATACGATTGCAGAAAGGCGAACCATATTTTTCACAAGTGCACTATTAAAATTTAATGAAGGTAAATTGGATTTTGTTTTTAGAAAAAAGACAACAAGTTTTTTATACTCTAATAAAATCAAAAACAAAACACCAATCGTTAATACAACAGATTGCAATAATGCACCAGCATTCATTTGATAGAAAATATTAATTAAAGTCAAATTGGCCAGTAGCGAAAACAAAATTATAGCACCTATTAATAATGTTCTTCGAAACAATAATAGATAACCACCGACTATTTGGATAAGTGCTATTATAATTCCAAAAGCCGGTGAGTGTCCAAAATAAAACCAAGTTAACCATTCCCCAGACTGTTGATTCATAGGTAAACTTGCGATTTCTGTTGGCACAATAAATTGAAGTCCATAAAACTTTTTCCATCCAAAACTGGCAATATTAAACGCAATACAATATCTAATACCACTATACAAAAAACCATATACTTTTACAGAATTCATTTTCTGCTTGTGTTCTAAATAATGCCATAGAAAAGGAAATAGAAGAGCACTTAATAAAGTAATCCCAACTAAAGAAAAAACTACTATTGGTGGAAACCAAGAAATATTACCGCCGTTACCAAGCATTAATAGCAAAGCGGAAAACACAAGTCCCAGTATTAAAGTTGTACTGTTTTTTTTGGCTATTGAAGTTGAAACTTTTAGATTTGACTGTTCTAACATAACTTTTTTATTTGAATTAATAGACCTCAAAATTGGCTATTAATCAAATATCAAGCGTTCCGATGTACCCGTTCGAACGTAATTAAATTTCCTTCTTTTCTAAAATCCTATTTGATTTTACAAAATCTGTTGGAGACACTCCTGTATACTTTTTGAAAGTCGTATTAAAAGTAGTTTTGGAATTAAATCCAGATTCATAAGCAATTCCTAGAATGTTTAATCGATTGTATTTCTCAGACAACAATAATCTTTTTGCTTCTTCAATTCGGTATTTATTGACAAAATTATAAAAGTTATCTCCATATAATTCGTTAATCACAAACGAGGCTTCATTACAAGTTGCCTCCATACTTTTGGCTAATTTTGGTAAACTTAAATCATTCTCCAAATACACTTTTTCAGAATTCATAAGTATATGTAATTTTTTATCTAACTCATTCAATCGATTCTCTGAAACTCTTTTTGGGTTCTCTCTTTTATACTCTTTAATAGTCGACAACTCATCTAAATCATTTTTATTAAAATCAAAAATTTCTTTTTGCTGTAAAGAAAAATAAGCTAGAAAAAACACAGATAAAAGATATAATAAAGGGGTAAACCGAGTTATGTTTTCCAAGTTAAAAAAGACAAGATTGAGCCAAGCAATTATAATTATTACTAAAATCAATAAAAAATATTTTAGCCAGGAAAGATCAATTTGCTCCGTTGATGATGAAAATTGACGTATGTATTTTATGTGTGTTTGCAATTTACTAAAAGACAAATACCAATAAACTATAGTTTGGAGAGGCAATGCAATCTGTAGCACAAAAAAAACTATTCTGCCTACAGGATAACTGAATTCAATGTTTTTTCCAGTAATAAAAAATGGAAATCTGAAAATAAAAAAAATTAAAAAGGGCAAAAAATGCCATAAAATTTTCTTGTCAAATTTTTTAAGCAGTGAAGTAAAATATAAAATACTGATATAAAGAGCAGGAGCAGTTAAGAATCGCATCAATCCAATTAAATCAAACAAAACAGGGTGATTTGACTGAAAATTTTCTGAAACTAAAAATATTTCCAACATCGCTAATCCAAGAGTTACAACAAATAATCCCAACCAGCGATTTGCAATACTGTTGATTTTTTGCGGATGCATAATAAGCAGAAAGCCTAATAAAAAGGCTGCCCCAGAAGTAATACCCATTATGATTGGAAAATTCATCATATCAAAAAAATATAATTTTTAAGGTACTGCTAAAAAGAAACAACTTACTTCACAAAATAGTTATTATCTTCAAACCAATCCGTTAATCTTTGTGGCCAAGTCTTTAAAGAATTAGACTTCGCTCTTTTTCCCATGTTAAAAGCATGTCCTCCTTTGGAATACAAATGCATCTCTATAGGAACATTCGCTTGACGGTATTTATTTAGCAAATCAACTATCGGTGCGGAACAACACATATCATCATTAGCAGCCAATAGAAATACTGGTGGCACATCCGACTTAATTTCTTTTGGGATAAACAAAGGACCAGGGTAGATTAGTATTTGAAAGTTGGGTTGTGCATCTTGTTTATCGATTACGTCAGAACTATTTTCTAAAATATTTTTAGCATTATAAGCGACCAAAGCCACAACTTCTCCCCCAGCAGAAAACCCCATTGCACCTATTCGGGTGGGATCTATTTTGAATTCAACCGCCTTGCTTCTTATTAATCTCATAGCTCTTTCGACATCCTGCTTCACATGTGTTTCTAATTTATATGGCGATCCAGCTTCTCTTGCCAAACGGTATTTTAGGATAAAAGCTGTTACTCCAATACTTGTAAAATATTCCGCAGCATCTCTGCCCTCTGAGTTGAAAACCAAATTTTCATGCCCCCCTCCAGGACAAATAAGTACAGCCATACCATTTGGCTTTTCCGGGAAATAAGCCGTTATCGATGGGTTATGAATATTTCTTACCCACCAATCTTTGGCCTGTTCAGGTTCGTCTTTACGATTTTCAAAACCAGGGGCGCCATTTTCCCAAAGAGAAATTTTCAAGCCCTTTTCCTGTGAAAACCCTTTATTACAAATAGTTAAAAAAAACAAACAGACATACAGTTTCACCCTTGTTTTCATTCAAGACACATTTAAAAATACTAGTTTCTAAATATACTACAAAAACATTTATAATCTACTGTGTCACAACTGTTGAAATAATTTCCTTCATTACTTCTATCACTATTTTAATATCATTTTCATTCGTTCTCCAATTGACAAACGAAGCTCGAATTCCTTTGCGGTTTTGATACACTGTTGGCGTCATAAACACTTTGCCTGTATCGTTGAGATGAGTCAGAAATAAATTTACTTTTTCCTGATTTTGTTCTCCCACCAAAGTAAAACAAACATTATTGAGACGAGTTGGCGCCAATAATTCGAAGCTTTCATCATTAGTTATAAAAGAATCCAACTGCAATGCCATCTCAACACTATTTTCTACAATGTCTTGAAATCCCTGTTTCCCATACGCCAATAACGAAAACCAAACTGGCAAAGCTTTTAAACGTCTAGAATTTTCAGGCAAGAAATTCAGGTAACTGAAATTCTCCAATGGATCTCCCAAATATGGGGCATTAGAATTTTGAAACGTTTCCACTTGTAGATTTTTATGTTGTTCCTTTACCAAGTAAAAAGCACTTTCGTAAGGAACATTCAGCCATTTATGGCAATCTATGGTGATACTATCAGCGTTTTCCCAACCGTTTATCAGGTGTTTGTATTTTGGAGAACAAGCTGTGAAACCTCCGAAAGCAGCATCGATATGCCACCAAAAATTATATTTTTCTTTAAGTTTTGTAATTGCATTAAAATCATCAAAATCGGCTGAGTTGACAGTTCCCGCACTCGATATTAAAATAAAAGGCTGACCATTTAGATCTTTAATATTTTGCTCCAAATCAGTTATATCAATAGCTTCACGATTTCCTTCAACTGTTTTTACTTTGGTGAAATTCTTACTTCCAATTCCTAACATCGCTAAACATTTTACTGAAGAGGAATGTGGTGTTGCCGCAAGAATATTTAGGGGTGAGGTAATTCCGTTTTTTGCAAAATCTAGACCCAATTGTTTTCCGAACCATTGTCGAGCTACCGCCAAACTTGTAAAATTTGACATTGTAGCGCCTGTTACAAATCCACCCAAAAATGATTTTGGTAAGTCCAATAATTGCAATAATAGATTAATGGTTTCTATTTCTATCAAAGCCGAAACTCCTCCTTGCGCTTTTGTAGCCTGTGCATTTGGATCATAAATAGTCGTTAACCAATCACCAACTATAGAAGCCGGTGTTGCCCCTCCCGTAACAAAACCCCAATATCTGGGCCCAGCCTGTGAAACCATCAAAGGAGCCAAACGTTGATTAAACTCTTCCAAGGCAGACATTGCTCCTAAACCAGAATCGTTTAGATTCCTATCGGTCGTAATTGTATTTTGGGTTGAAGTGGGAATATCATCAATAACATTAAGAAAATTAATTCCTTGTTGTTTTACTTTTTCGAGAATGTTTTCAATGTCTTTTAAATCTTGTTGGAGGATTGGATTCATATACTTTTATTTAAAGATTAAAAAAAATACCCGATTAGTTAAAAACAACCAATCGAGTATTTCAAATTGAAATTAATAATAATTCTTTATTTAAAAAACCTGGCTTGCTATTTGTCTGATATTTTCTGATTTTCCCATAGAATAATAATGCAACACAGGAACTCCCGCTGCTTTCAATTCTATTGATTGCTGGATAGCCCACTCGATACCCACTTGACGTATTTCGGCGTTGTTCTTGCATTTATCAACTGCGCTTATTAAATCTTCCGGTAAATCGATACGGAAAATTTGAGGCAAAATTTGTAAATGTTTTTGAACTGCAATTGGTTTGATTCCCGGAATAATTGGAACAGTAATTCCCATTTCCCTTGCTTTGGCTACAAACTCAAAATATTTGGCGTTCTCAAAAAACATTTGAGTTACCACATAATCAGCACCTGCATCCACTTTCTCTTTCAGTCTTTTCAAGTCCGACAGCAAAGAAGGAGATTCCAAATGCTTCTCCGGATAACCAGCTACTCCAATGCAAAAATCGGCTTTGTTATCTGCGTCCATAACATCGTGCAAATACTTTCCGCAATTCAATTGATTGATTTGTGAAACCAAATCTACCGCAAAATTATTCCCACCCGCTTTTGGCACAAAAGACTGTTCGTCTTTCATCGCATCACCGCGAAGTGCCATCACGTTATTGATTCCAAGATAATGACAATCAACCAACATATACTCTGTTTCTTCTTTGGTAAAACCTCCACAAAGCAAGTGCGGTACGGTATCCACATTGTATTTGTGTTTTATAGAAGCACAAATCCCCAACGTTCCCGGACGCATTCTGGTCAATTTTTTGTCCAATAATCCGTTGCCCTTATCAATATAAATATACTCCTCACGTGAAGTCGTTACATCTATAAAAGGCGGTTTGAACTCCATCAACGGATCAATATTATCGTATAGCTCCTGAATGCTTTTGCCTTTTTGTGGCGGAATAATTTCGAAAGAGAATAACGTTTCTCCTTTGGCATTTTCTATATGTTCTGTTACTTTCATTTTATTTGTTTCAAGTTTCAAGTTTAAGGTTTAAAGTTCTCTCGAGTAACTTGAAACTTTAAACTTGAAACAAATTTTTTAATCTGCTATATTCGGATTCAACCATTTCTTGGCAACATCTGTTGAAACACTTCTTCTTTTGGCGTAATCAATCACTTGGTCTTCTTTTATTTTTCCAAGACCAAAATACTTACTTTCAGGGTTTCCAAAATAATATCCCGAAACCGATGAAGCCGGCCACATCGCCATACTTTCGGTTAAGGTTACTCCTATTTCCTTCTCTACATTCAGCAATTTCCAGATCGTTGGTTTTTCCAAGTGATCGGGACAAGCAGGATAACCCGGTGCCGGACGAATTCCTTTATAATCTTCTTCGATAAGTGCTTCTTTGCTCAAAACCTCATCGGCTGCATAACCCCAGATTTCTTTACGAACTTTTTCGTGTAAATATTCAGCGAATGCTTCTGCAAAACGGTCAGCCAAAGCTTTAACCATAATCGAATTGTAATCGTCCAAATCCTTTTCGAATTCAGCCGCCCATTCATCTACGCCAAAACCGGTGGTAACACAAAATGCTCCCATATAATCCACTTTTCCACTCTCTTTTGGAGCGATAAAATCGGCTAATGCGATGTTTGGTGCTCCTTTTGTTTTTTGTGACTGCTGACGCAAAGTCAAGAATGTCTGCAATGATTTTCCGTTTTCGTCAGTCAACTCGATATCATCATCATTGATTTGGTTCGCAGGGAAAATTCCGTAGATTCCTTTGGCTTGTAATTTTTTCTCTTTCAAAATTACTTCCAACATTGCTTGAGCATCCGCAAAAACAGAAGTCGCTTGCTCTCCCACAACTTCATCCGTCAAAATCGCTGGATATTTTCCAAACAATTCCCAAGTTCTAAAAAACGGAGTCCAGTCAATGTACGGAACCAATACATCCAAATCTATTTCGACAATTTGCTCCCCTATAACTTTTGGTTTTACAGGTTCAAAATGCCTCCAATCCAATTGCAATTTATTCTTACGGGCTTGCTCAATCGTCAAGAAATTCTTGTCTCGAGAACGATTCAAAAATGTTTCTCTAAACGCATCATAATCGGCTCGAATATCGCTAGCGTAAATTTTTCTGTTGTGATCCAATAAGTTTCCTGCTACTGTAACGGCTCTTGACGCATCGTTTACGTGAATCACTGTTTCTCTATATTGTGGGGCAATTTTCACGGCAGTATGCGCGCGCGAAGTAGTTGCACCACCAATCATTACAGGAATTTTCAGCCCTCTTTTATCTAATTCTTTTGCGAGATACACCATTTCGTCCAAAGACGGCGTGATCAATCCGCTCAATCCAATAATATCAACGTTGTGTTCAATAGCCGCTGCAATAATTTTTTCGGGAGGCACCATAACTCCAAGATCTACAATCTCATAATTATTACAGGCCAATACCACCGAAACAATATTTTTACCAATATCGTGTACATCTCCTTTTACGGTTGCCATCAGGATTTTTCCGTTCCCCGATTTATCGCCTACTTGTTTAGCAGCTTCGATAAAAGGCAATAAATAAGCCACGGCTTTTTTCATTACACGAGCCGATTTTACCACTTGCGGCAAAAACATTTTACCAGAACCAAACAAATCTCCAACAACATTCATTCCCGTCATCAAGTTGATTTCGATAACTTCGATAGGTTTTGTGGCAGCCAATCTCGCTTCCTCAACATCAATTTCTATAAATTCATCCACTCCTTTTACCAAGGAATGCGTAATTCTTTCCTGAACCGTTCCCGAACGCCATTCTTGAACCGCTTTCTCGTTGCTCTTTACATCGCCTTTTACATTTTCTGCAAAATCCAATAAACGTTCAGTGGCATCGTCGCGTCTGTCGAGAATTACATCCTCAACGTGCTCCAATAAATCTTTTGGAATTTCATCATAAATCGAAAGCATCTCCGGGTTTACAATTCCCATTGTCATTCCGTTTTTAATGGCGTGATACAAGAAAACCGAGTGCATCGCCTCTCTCACGGTATCATTTCCTCTAAACGAAAACGAAACGTTACTCACTCCACCACTAATGTGTGCGTGCGGTAGATTTTCTCGAACCCATTTGGTTCCCCTAAAGAAATCCAAAGCATTCAAGCGGTGTTCCTCCATACCTGTTGCTACGGGGAATATATTCAAATCGAAGATGATATCCTGTGGAGGAAAATCTACTTTATTTACCAAAATATCATACGAACGCTGGCAAATTTCAACTCTACGATCGTAATTATCAGCTTGTCCAACCTCATCAAAAGCCATTACGATAACCGCAGCTCCATAACGTTTGATTAGTTTGGCGTGATGAATAAAGGCGCTTTCTCCTTCTTTCAACGAAATCGAGTTTACCACACATTTTCCCTGCACCACTTTCAAACCAGCCTCAATGATTTCCCATTTCGAACTGTCAATCATAATGGGCACACGAGAAATATCCGGCTCGGCAGCAATCAAATTCAGGAATTTGGTCATTGCATAAACGCCGTCAAGCATTCCCTCATCCATATTGATATCGATGATTTGCGCCCCTCCTTCTACCTGCTGTCTCGCAATATCGAGTGCTTCCTCATATTTTTCCTCCTTGATCAATCGAAGGAACTTTCTCGAACCTGTTACATTGGTTCTTTCCCCAACATTCACAAATACGCTGTCCGGCGTAATGATCAAAGGCTCTAATCCCGATAATACAAGGTTTCTTCTATTTTTATTGTGTCCCATTTTTTTATTTTGAGTTACTAAGTTTCTAAGCAGCTTAGATTCTTAGTTTTTATTATTTTGTCTACGGTTTAAAAAACTGTAGGTATATTTTATTTTAATTTCAACTTTATTTGGGCGTGACCACAAGGGTCGGGCTATTCGTTCCCGCTTTTTTTCTTGATGAAAAATCAAGAAAAAAGAGCTCCACTGCTATCCCTCACGCGGGCATTGTGCAATTCAACACTATTTTTCATTCAACTGATAAATTTCATTGCTACAAAATTTATTGTTCCTACGAAACTCATCCACTTTTCCACCCAGCTTGTCATTCCGACGGAGGAGGAATCCCATCAAGTAATTCTCGCAATGTGATTCCTCCTCCGTCGGAATGACAAACTAGACTTAATTCTCTTTGCGGGCACGGATTACAAATCCGCGCTATCGGACGGAATGAATTTACAACCACTCTACACTATCACAAACGTTTTATAAACCACCTGTCTTTTTAAAAGCCTGAATAAATTTCAAGTACTTATTTAATGCTGATTTTATGTTAGAAATATCCTTTTGTGTTTTATAAACATCTCTATCTTCTGAGGTATTTTGCAGATTTACTGTTACTTTGTCAATTATCTCTTTTGTTAATTGTTCATTAATAATATTGTATCGTAATGAAATAAATCTCAACCAAGAAATATAATTGTTTTTAGAATTTTTAGCTTTCGGTCCATTTACAATCATAAATTTTAAAAAACTTTCTTCATATATTATTTCATTCATAATTCCCTTATTTACAAAACATTAATCCCACTAGATAAATCTATCCCCATTAGATTGAATTTCTAATCTATCGATATCCTTATTAATTACATCACCGCAGTCGAAACTCTCGGCTTATAATCCTTTGCGATATCAGCAATCAATTTAATATGATTTGGAGTTGTTCCGCAACAACCGCCTATGATGTTTATTAAATTATCGTCTAAATAACTTTTAATCTGTGCTTGCATTTCTTCCGGTGTCTCATCGTATTCGCCAAAGGCGTTTGGCAATCCTGCATTTGGATGCGCCGAAATGTTGAAAGAAGTGTTATGTGACAAAGTCTGCAAATAAGGTTTCAACAAATCGGCACCAAGGGCACAATTGAATCCCACGCTCAACAATGGAATATGCGAAACTGAAACCAAAAACGCTTCTACCGTTTGTCCAGAAAGTGTTCTTCCCGAAGCATCGGTTATCGTTCCTGAAACCATAATAGGAATATCAAGATTTCGTTCTTCTTTTACTTGTTCGATTGCAAAAAGTGCCGCTTTGGCATTTAGCGTATCAAAAATAGTTTCCACCAAAAGTAAATCGCAACCACCATCCATTAAGGCTTCCACTTGTTGTTTGTAAGCAATACGCAAATCATCAAAAGTTACGGCTCTGTATCCTGGATCGTTTACATCTGGCGACATACTCGCCGTACGGTTTGTCGGGCCAATTGAACCGGCAACAAAACGAGGTTGGTTTGGATTTTTGGCAGTGAATTCATCGGCTACTTCACGGGCAAGTTTTGCCGATTCGTAATTCAATTCATAAACGTATTCTTCCAGGTAATAATCCGCCATTCCGATGGTGGTTCCTGAGAAGGTATTGGTTTCCACAATATCGGCTCCTGCTTCAAAATAAGCTGCGTGTACAGCTTTGATAGCCTGTGGTTGCGTTAAGGACAATAAATCATTGTTCCCTTTCAGCGGATGTGGAAAATCTTTGAATCGTTCGCCACGAAAATCTTCTTCAGAGAAATTATAACGTTGCAGCATTGTCCCCATTGCTCCATCGAGCACGAGTATTCTCTTTTTTATTTCTTCTTGAATTCTTGACATAACTTATTTTAAACCGCTAAGACGCTAGGACGCAAAGCTTTTGATTACTATTTTTCCAAAAATTCCTAATTCTGGCTCTTTAGCCCCGATTGCAGTGAAAATCCTTTTTGTTTTTTCTTTAAAAACAAAAAGATTGCAACGGAAAGCGGGAACGTTGACTGCAAAAAATGCGCCAATTATTCGCTCTAGATACTGAAATGAATTCAGTATGCTAAAATTATCAAAATGTTGTCAGGAAAAGGTTTGAAAAATACAGGGATGTATTCTTGTGTTATCTATCCGCGCAATGCGTGGTAGAATGTAGCACCTTCTTTAAAAAAGTAAAGGGTTGCTAAGGTTTCATCGGGTCTTTTCCCTCCGCCTTTCGTGATAACTTTCAATAAAAATAGGAACAGTGCAAAGAAACGACATAACGCCAACAATTGCAAGTTTTTTTTTTAGATTCTAAGGTTCTGAGCTACTAAGCCTCTAAGTCAAAATTTTCATTCATAATCATTATAAAAAAAACTCAAAACTATATTGCAAGTTTGAGCTTTTTTTGAAAATCTTAGCTTCTCAGCTTCTTAGTAACTCAGAATCTTAAAAAAACAGTTTAGTGCTTTATTTTTTGCTTAGTACCTCTTAAATTAACGATTTCAATTCGTCCCATCTTAGTGTTTATTCTGTAAACCAGATAATTATTTTTATCTATAATTGCTTTATGCAAAAGAGGATGCGTTTCGGATTTTGGGAATAATTCAGGGTAAAGAATTATTAAATTCGTAACCTGTTCTATTTTTTCTTCTAGCTGCAAAATATCTTTTATAGACCAAAATTTCTCCAAATAAATAAGCACGCTTTCTAAACCCTTTTCTGCTTGCGGAGTCCATTTAATCTTTAATGCCATTTCTTGAATTTATCCATAACTGTTGAATGGCTTAACAATTCATTATTGTCAGCTTGAGAAATTCCAATTTCAATTTCTTCTTTTTCTTCTGCTGACATTTCGCTGTACCAATCCTTTTTGCTTGCCTTTACCAACAGTTCCAATTTCTCCAAAAGACTTTCATCTACATTGGATAATTCTTGAATAAAATTATATTTTCTAGTTGCTAAATTCATAATGCACCGTTTTTTACTTATAACAAAGATATAAATAAAAAAGCTCAAACTATATTACAAGTTCGAGCTTTAGTATTTTAAAATCTTAGCTTCTCAGCTTTTTAGTAACTCAACAACTTAAACAATTGCTTTCACTACCGCTTTTGGAGCTTCTTTCCGAGTACCGTCGAATCCGTCAACTCCGGAAACGGTGGTGTATTTCATAACATATTTTTTACCTGGATTGATAATTTGGTAAGCCGCTTGACACATTAAAGTAGCCTCGTGGAATCCGCAAAGAATCAATTTCAATTTGCCTGGATATGTGTTTACGTCACCAATGGCGAAAATTCCAGGAATATTTGTTTGGTAATCCAAAGCGTTGTTTACTTTGATTGCATTTTTTTCGATTTCCAATCCCCAGTGTGCAATAGGGCCTAATTTTGGTGTTAAACCAAAAAGAGGAATAAAGAAATCAGTTGGGATGTTTTGATGTGCTCCATCAATATCTACATCAACAGACTCTAAATGTTCTGCTCCGTTCAAACCAATAACTTCTCCTGGAGTGATCATTTTGATTTTTCCAGCATTTTTTAATTCTTGGACTTTTTCAACAGAATCAAGAGCTCCTCTAAATTCGTTTCTGCGGTGAATTAAAGTAACCTCTGAAGCAACGTTTGCCAAGAAAATACTCCAGTCCAAAGCTGAATCTCCTCCTCCGGAAATAACAACTCTTTTGTCTCTGAATTTTTCTGGATTCTTGATAAAGTATTTCACTCCTTTATCTTCGTAAAATTCGATATCTTCAATAAGTGGTTTTCTTGGTTCAAAACTTCCCAATCCTCCAGCAATGGCTACAACAGACGCGTGGAATTTTTTTCCTTTATTTGAAGTAACAATAAAACTGCCATCTTCTTGTTTTTCGATAGTTTCTGCACGCTCACCAAGAGTAAATCCAGGTTCGAACTGCTTGATTTGTTCCATTAAATTATCCACTAAATCTCCCGCCAATACTTCAGGAAATCCTGGAATATCGTAGATAGGTTTCTTTGGATACAACTCTGATAATTGTCCTCCCGGTTGTGGTAAGGCATCCAGAATATGACATTTTAATTTTAATAATCCTGCTTCGAAAACGGCGAATAGACCTGTTGGCCCGGCTCCTATTATGAGTATGTCTGTTTTAACCATTATATTTAAATTTAACTTCTTTATATTATTTTTATTTTGTGCGCAAATAAACGAATGCTTTCAATTTCTGAATATGATAATTATCAGAGAATTTTATCCGTTATTTCTATATTCATTATTTTTTCAGTCCTTCTGTAATTTCGTTCATCTTTTGAACTTTTTCTTCGAAATTGCCTTTCAAAGTCTTTCGATATTCATTCAGGTTTTGAACCATTTTATTGATGTCTTCCGGAATTACTTCTTCAAAAAACTCGCGTAATCTTTTGGCTGTTGTTGGCGATTTTCCGTTGGTCGAAATGGCAATTTTCACGTTTCCTTTGGTCACGATTCCACCCAAATAATAATCACATAAATCGGGCGTATCAGCAATATTGCAAATGAGATATCTTTTTCGAGACAAATCATATACTCGTTTGTTTACTTTCAAGTCATCAGTACAGGCAATGACCATATTGCGTTTCTTGAGCATTTTTTTCTTGAACTTCGCTTGTGTCAATTTTACCGAAGGATGCTTTTCGACTAATGCTTCCAATTCGGGCAGAAACTTTGTCGCCACCACCTCAACATTGGCGTTGGGACTGGATTTCAACATAAACGACAACTTTTCTAAACCCACATTTCCACCACCAACAATAAGCACATTGATGTTGTGTAGTTTTAAAAAAATAGGATATAATTCGTTTCTTTCCATTATAACTTTATTTCAGCAGCTACAAACTCTTCGTAGAATCCTTTTAACTGATTGCTTTCTTTGACCACTTCTCCAATTACAATAATTGCAGGCGAACTTAATTTATTTTCGGCAACCACTTCTTGAATAGTATCAATTGTTCCAACGCCTATTTTTTCATTTGGTGTTGTTCCGTTTTGAATAATCGCAACGGGAGTTCCTCCTTTGGATTCTTTTTGAAATAAACTAACAATTTGTGATAGTTTACTCATTCCCATCAAAATCACAACAGTCGCTGATGATTTTGCTGCAAGAGCGATATCACTAGACAAATTTCTGTTGGAAGTGGTTCCTGTGATTACCCAAAAACTTTCGGAAGTTCCTCTTTTGGTCAATGAAATTCCCTGATAAGCGGGAACTGCAATCGCAGATGAAATTCCGGGTACTACAAATGTAGGGATTCCAAAACTTTCTGCGTAATCTATTTCTTCACTTCCTCTTCCGAAGATAAATGGATCTCCTCCTTTTAACCGAACCACGTGCCCGTAAGTAAGCGCATTATCGACAATCAATTGGTTGATTTGATCTTGCGAATATTCGTGACATCCGATTCTTTTCCCCACAAATATTTTTATGGCATTTTGAGGAGCATACTTCATTATTTCCTCATTGGCCAAGGCATCATACAAAACCACATTCGCTTCAGCAAGTGCTTTTACGCCTTTAAGCGTAAGCAAGTCTGGGTCGCCAGGTCCTGCGCCTACTAAAGTTACTTTGGGTTGTATCGTTTTATGCATTAGCTAAATCTTTTGTTCTGTATGCTTCTATTTTTCCGAAGAAAGCTATAGCATCTTGTATATATTTTTGTGCAAACGCTTCTGATGGTTCGTTAGCTCTGATTTGATAAACCAAATCTTTGAAATCTGATCCCAATTCTATTTTTTTGCTTTCGATGAAAACAGTATCAAACAAATCAATAATTCCAGCGTGGTGGTTTGTTTTTTCGTTTTCAGCCAATAATAATGCTTTGGCTCCATTTACAAATCCAGCGTAAGCCAAATAAATTGCGTCAGACCATTTTTTATCATCAAAAGCTTCTTGAGCAAACGTTAATTTATCTTTGGCTTCAAATAATAATGTAGCTACTAAATCAATTACAACACCGGCACATTCTCCAACTCCAACTGCTTTTACGTAGTTATCAGCATTACCCCAATCTACGAAATCAGCTTCGGTTAAATTCGTTACATCTGCCAATGGTTTCAAGAACTCATAGAAATATTTCTCTCCTTTGGCATCATAATAATCCACGAAAGGCTGTCCGTTTCCATTGGCTTCAAAATCATTTAAGATTAATCGCAAAGCATCTGGTCCTCTTCTGCTAGGTATTTTGATTACTTTATCCGAAAAACGTCCTACTCCATTTCCAATATTCTTTCCTCCCAACAATACCTGAAGGGCTGGAGCTACCAGTTTTCCTGCATTGATAGACATTCCTTGGAAACCTATTTCGGACATATTGTGCTGTCCACAAGCATTCATACACCCGCTAATTTTTATGGAAATATCAACATTGCTATTAAATTGCGGATATTCTGATGCTATAACTCTTTCCAATTCTTCGGCAATACCAGTACTGCTCGCAATTCCTAAATTACAGGTATCAGTTCCGGGACAAGCCGTGATATCAGCAACGGTATTGTATCCTAAAGTAACAAAATCCAATTTGGCTAATTCTTTATAGAAAAACGGTAGATTTTCTTCTTTGATGTTACGGATAAGAATGTTTTGTCTTAATGAAAAACGCAATTCATTGGCACCATAATTTTTAACCAAATCCGCTAATAATCTTGCTTTGTCGATATAGAAATCTCCCAAAAGAATTTTAATTCCAATAGCAACATATCCAGCTTGTTTTTGTGCAATCACGTTCGATTTTTTCCAAGCTTCGTAAGCTTCAACATTATCAATCGTTACTGAAGGTACTTCCAATAAAGGTTCCGTAATTACTCCTTCAAAATCAGTAGTGTCTATTTCGTATGTATGGAAAGCCAAAGCTTTTTTCTCTTCGTCAACCAAACGCATAAATTCATCACGCCCCAAATCTTTGATTAAGAATTTCAAACGTGCTTTCAAACGTTTTGCTCTTTCTCCGTGACGGTCAAAAACCCTAATTACACCTTCAGCAGTTGGGATAATTTGATTAACCGGCACAAATTCTGAAAGCAATTCAGCGTGGCTTGGTTGTGAACCTAAACCTCCACCTAACATTATTTTGAAACCTTTTTCACCATTTACAATTTTTGGAATAAATCCTAAATCGTGCAAATAACTCAAAGCGGTATCTTTATCAGAAGATGAGAATGATATTTTGAACTTACGCCCCATTTCTTGACAGATTGGGTTACGCAATAGATATTGAAACAAAGCGTGTGCATAAGGCGATACATCAAAAGGCTCATCTACATCAATTCCGGCAGTTTCGCTAGCCGTAATATTTCTTACCGTGTTTCCACAAGCTTCTCTCAAAGTAATATCATCTTTGGCCAAGTCTGCCCAAAGTTCTGGCGTTCTATCCAAGCTCACATAGTGAATTTGAATATCCTGACGCGTTGTGATGTGCAAACGACCTGTAGAATATTTTTCCGACACATCGGTGATTCTTCTCAGTTGTTCGCTAGACACTTTTCCGTAAGGTAATTTAATACGTATCATTTGAACGCCTTCTTGACGTTGACCGTAAATACCACGTGCTAAACGAAGACTACGAAAACGCTCATCATCAATTTGTCCACTGCGGAAAGAAAAAATCTTTTTCTCTAAATCGATAATCTCTTTTTGGACAATTGGGTCCTCTATTTCTGTTCTAAAACTTTGCATATCTTTTTTAGCTTTGAGCCTTGGGCTATGAGCTTTGGGCTGTTATCTGTATTTTAAACTTGTATCTTTTGAGATTTACTCTAAATAATTAATTATTCAAAAGCTCTAGGCTCAAAGCCCATAGCTGAAAGCTTTCAACTATTTAATAAATCCAACTCCTGCTGTTGTATTGGTTGCGGCATCAATTAAGATGAAAGCTCCATTTGATTTGTTATCATTGTAAGCATCAAAATAAATGGCTTTGCTCAATTTAATTGTTACTTCTCCAATTTCATTAATAGCCAATTGACTTGCTGGAGTTGTTCCAGAATAATCAGTTGCGATTACATTTTTCACACTGTCAATTTTGGCCAAAACTCTATTTGTGTTATGTTGTACAAAATATTTTGCACCTGCCACCAATTTTTTACTGTCCATCCAACAAACTGTCGTTGTGATATCTTTTTCAATTTTAGGAAGCTCACTTGATTTTACAATCATATCTCCTCTCGTAACATTGATGTCATTTTCTAATTCGATAGTAATTGAAGAACCAGCCGTAGCTTCATCAAACTGTTGGTCAAAAAAGTGAATATTAGTCACTTTTGATTCTGTTAATGAAGGAAGTACCGTAACGGCATCTCCTACTTTAATTTTGTTTCCGTATAATTTTCCAGCATATCCTCTAAAGTCGTGATACTCTTCAGTTTTTGGACGAATTACTGTTTGAACTGGGAAACGAGCTTGTCCATTATCGTAAATATCTTTTGGCTCTAAAGCTTCCAAATGCTGCAGAATAGTCTGTCCAGTATACCAAGGCATTTTTCCTAATGTTTCCACCACATTGTCTCCTGTCAAAGCACTTAATGGAATGTAGCTTACGTTTTGTTCTTTGTAAGCGCTTTTTGCATTTAATGCTTGAAAATCGGCTTTGATTTTGTTGTATACTTCTTCCGAATAATCAACCAAATCCATTTTGTTTACTGCAACAATCACGTCTTTCACTCTCAACAAATTATTGATAAAAAAGTGACGGTAGGTTTGCTCAATCACACCTTTACGAGCATCAATCAAAATGATAGATACTTGTGAAGTCGAAGCTCCAGTAACCATGTTACGAGTATATTCTACGTGACCGGGAGTATCGGCAATGATGTAACTTTTTTTCGCTGTAGAAAAATAAATATGCGCTACGTCTATAGTGATTCCTTGTTCTCTCTCTGCAACCAAACCATCAGTAGCCAAAGAAAAATCTAAATAATCGTATCCTTTTTGCTTACTGCTTTTTTCAATTGCTTCTAATTTATCGGTAGTTAAAGATTGTGTATCATATAATAACCTTCCGATTAAAGTACTCTTTCCGTCATCTACACTTCCTGCTGTTGCTATTTTTAAAACTTCCATTCTTATTTTTTTGTTTAAAGTTTAAGGTTTAAAGTTTTCCTGAACACCTCTTTACAAACTTCTAAATTTGATTTTTTATTTTAAATGTTGAATTTTAAATTTTAAATGTTTCGGAACAATTCATAATTTATAATTCATAATTTATAATTGTTTTCTAAAAGTATCCTTGTTGTTTTCTTTTCTCCATTGCAGCCTCAGAACGTTTGTCATCGATTCTGGCTCCTCTTTCTGAAATAGTCGAAGATCTGATTTCGCCAACAACTTCAGCAATTGTTGCTGCATAAGAATCTACCGCAGCGGTACAGCTCATATCTCCAACAGTTCTAAAACGAACAATTCTTTCTTCGATTTCTTCATCTTCTTCTTGGTAAACAAAAGGAGAATGTGACCAAATCATACCGTCTCTAATAAACACTTTACGTTTGTGTGAAAAGTAAATCGATGGAATTTCGATTTGCTCTTGTTCGATATAACTCCAAACATCCAATTCAGTCCAGTTTGAAATTGGGAAAACACGAACGTTTTGACCGTTTTCAATTTTTCCGTTCAAAAGATCAAACAATTCAGGACGTTGATTTTTTTCATCCCACTGACCAAAATCATCACGAACAGAAAAAATACGTTCTTTAGCTCTCGCTTTTTCCTCGTCACGACGTGCTCCACCGATACAAGCATCAAATTTGAATTCTTCAATAGCGTCCAATAATGTAGTCGTTTGCAAACTGTTTCTGCTAGAATATTTCCCAGACTCTTCAACCACTTTCCCTTCATCAATGGCATCTTGCACGTTACGAACGATTAATTCCAATCCTAATTCGGCTACCAATTTATCTCTAAATTCAATTGTTTCAGGAAAATTGTGTCCTGTATCCACGTGTAACAATGGAAAAGGAATTTTTGCCGGAAAAAATGCTTTTTGCGCCAAACGCACTAATGTAATTGAATCTTTACCGCCAGAAAAAAGCAAAACGGGTTTATCGAATTGAGAAATCACTTCTCTGAATATGTAAATTGCTTCGCTTTCTAAAGCATTTGTTTTTAAAACTGAACTCATTATTATTTGGTAATTTGTTTATCTGTTTTCCGTTAAACGATTAAACTTATAAACGATTAAACTTTTATTTTTGATGTAAACCACATTCTTTATGGCTTGATTCCCACGACCATCTTCCTGCTCTGATATCTTCTCCTTCGGCAATCGCTCTCGTACAAGGCGCACAACCGATGCTTACAAATCCTTTTTTGTGCAAGGCATTTTGTGGCACATTATTCTCATCAATATATTTTTGAACGTCTTCCAAACTCCATTTCAATAATGGATTGAATTTTATGATATTGAAATGAGCGTCGTATTCAAAGGCAGCCAAATCATTTCTGTTTTCCGATTGCTCAGCACGTAAACCTGTAATCCAAATTTCATTTCCTTTCAAAGCTTTGGTCAAAGGCGCTACTTTTCGAATAAAACAACATTCTTTTCTGTTCTCAACCGATTCATAGAAGCTGTTCGGTCCTTTTTTATTCAACAGATTTTCTACATCGCTGGCCTCTGGAAAATAAGTTTGAATAGCTACTTTGTATTTTTTTATTGTTCTATGAAAAACATCATAGGTTTCTTGAAACAATCTTCCGGTGTCAAGTGTGAATATATTAATTGGTAACTCATTCTTAGCAATTAATGCAGTTATAACCTGATCTTCTTGCCCAAAAGAAGTTGAAAAAATCACTTTTCCTTTGTACTCATTAGCCAAAAAAGCTAATGTTTCCTCAATGGAAAAACCTGCTGTTTTTTCTAATAAAGTATTTGCTACTGCTGCGCTCATTTTCTTTTGCTTTTAATTTTAAATCTATTACCCTATCGGCTTAGTAGATTACTTTGCAAAAGTAACACTTTTTTTTAAATTCAAAATTAATTTTAAATAAATTTTAATAAATTAGAATGCAATGTCTGCCAGAGAGTTACTTTCAAGGATCTTAAGTGTATTATCCCTAACCTGAGTCATTAAGCGACGTGCGGCACAAGTAGTTTCATCATCACAATCATCACATTTTTCATAAAAATTGTGACTTGCGCACGGAAGCAAAGCAATTGGGCCTTCAAGAATGCGATATACTTTGGCCATACTGATATCTTTTGGATCTTTTATCAAGTAATAACCACCGCCTTTTCCTTTTTTGGCACCCAGAAAACCAGAGTTTCTGAGTAATAGCAAAATACTTTCCAAAAATTTAATCGAAATATGTTCATTTTTAGCAATTTCAGCAATTTGAACAGGTGTATTATCTTTTTGGCGAGCCAAAAAAGTAAGTGCCTTTATTCCGTATTTAGTTTTCTTTGAAAGCATTATGATTTTAAATTGTAGATTTTTGATTTGTATTTGTTACGAAACTACAAACTTTATCCTTTTATCAGCAAATTGTATGAATCTTTTTTAAAATTTCGTCACAAATTAAAGTTGCAAAATCTTTTTCAGTATAAAAATTGTGTTCCTTATTTTTTATAATCTGAAAATCTATTGAATACTTTTCAAACCAATCATTGCTTGGTTTGTTTCTGTCATTTTCTCCATAATAGCCTTTTATTGCTCCATTAGGAATTTTATCTTCATATCGCAATCTCGTTGATGAAACGGCAAACAAACTTCTAACATTCAATCCCATCAAAGCAGCTTTCCAAGCAATTGTTCCACCAATACTAAAGGCTAGAATATCGATTTGATTCTTTTCTGTTTTCAAAAGATTGGCAACCGCTTTTTCTATTCCGCCATTAATAAACTGGCGGTGGAGATTTTCTTCGGTATAATTGGTTTTGTCAATTTCTCCCAATTCACAACAATCATAATATTGAATTTCGAATTTATCTTTCAATAATTCGATATAATTAGAAACCCAATCTGATTTTTCTTTTCCCCATAAATCCGATAAAATGATTAATCTTGGTTTCATATGATTTTAAAATGGCTAAAAACCAAATTTACAATTTTAACAAATCAAAACACATTTATATTACAACCTGAATTCTATTATTGTTCTTTTTCTTTTTTCGATGACGGCAAAAAAGCAAAATCTCTCCATTTAGCCCCGATTGCAGTGGAAATCCTTATGTGCCGGGGTTCGGCACATAAGATTGTAACGGAAAGCGGGACGATATTTCCAAAAATGCCAAATCTTTCTGCTCCAAATTAATTGTTTTATAATAATATCTCCACTAAAAACACAAAACCCACGGTTTAAACCGTGGGCTATGTTTATAATTATATATTCTTAAGAAAGCGCCTGTTTCAAATCGGCAATCACGTCTTCTACGGTTTCTAGTCCTACGGATACGCGAACCAAACCATCTGTAATACTCACTGCCAAACGTTCTTCAACAGTTAATTTACTGTGGGTTGTAGAGGCTGGATGTGTAACGATTGTTCTTGTATCTCCCAAATTTGGTGACAACGAACATAATCTTATTTTATCCAAAAATGCTCTTCCTGCTTCAATTCCGCCTTTGATTTCAAAGGCAACAATATTACCACCCAATTTCATTTGCTTTTTGGCTAATTCGTATTGCGGGTGTGATTTCAAGAAAGGATACTTAACGGTATTTACGTTTGGATGACTTTCTAAAAATTCAGCTACTTTCATTGCATTATCACAGTGTCTATCTACACGAATAGCCAAAGTTTCTAAACTTTTTGATAATACCCAAGCATTAAAAGGAGATAATGAAGGACCTGTAAGTCGAGAAAATAAATAAATATCCTTTATCAAATCTGCATTTCCAACGGTGATTCCGCCTAATACTCTTCCTTGTCCGTCAATCAATTTAGTTGCGGAATGCACCACCAAATGAGCTCCCCATTTTATCGGTTGTTGAAGGTAAGGAGTTGCAAAACAGTTGTCGATAATCAAAATCAAATTATGCTTTTTGGCAATAGCTCCCAAAAGTTCCAAATCAATAATATCAACAGCTGGATTAGTTGGCGATTCAGCAAAAAGTATCTTTGTATTTGGTTTTATAAAACTCTCTATGGTTTCCGGTTTATTTAGATCAAAATAAGATGTTTCTATTCCCCATTTTGGAAAATAATTCACAAACAAGGAATGGGTTGCCCCAAAAACACTGCTGGCAGAAACGATATGATCTCCTGATTTCAACAAAGCCGCAAAAGTAGAATAAACAGCCGCCATACCCGATGCAAATGCAAAACCAGCCTCAGCACCTTCCATCGCACAAATTTTATCTACAAATTCGTTGGTATTTGGATTACTGTATCGGCTATAAATATTACGATCTTTCTCTTCTGCAAAAGAAGCACGCATATCTTCAGCATCTTCAAATACAAAACTAGACGTTAAGTACAGAGGAACTGAATGCTCCAAAAATTGTGTTCTTTCTAATTGATTACGGATGGCTTGGGTTTCAAAACCAAATTCTTGTTCGTTCATTTTTTCTAATATTTCACACGAATTGCACACACGAGCGACAGCGAACTGACGAAGTAAATTTGCACGAATTCATATTGTTTTAAATTTCATTGACTAAACAATTCAAAAGTTTTGTTTAGTCTTTATTTTATATGTTTCTTGAAGTTAAATTTAGATTTTGGCTATTTCCTCTCCGTTCACGACTACTTTATAATGAATGGTTACATTTGGTTCCAATGTTTTGGAAACCGAACAATATTTTTCGAATGAAAGTTGTGCTGCTCTGGCCGCTTTCTCTCCGTTTACTGTTCCTTCCAAATAAAATACTACGTGAATATCTTTGAATGGTTTTGCCTCATCTACTTGTACACGTTCGCCTTCAACCTCAGCTTTGAAAGAGGTAATTTCCTGGCGTTGTTTCTTTAGAATTGAAATCATATCAATTCCGCTACAACCTGCAACTCCCATTAATACTAATTCCATTGGACTAGGTCCCATATCACTTCCGCCAAATTCAGGACGACTATCTACATTTACAATATGACCTCTTTCATTTTTTAATTCAAAATGGAAGTTGTCATTTACTCTGTTTAAGGTTACTTTCATTGTTGTTGTTTTTATATCTTAAATCTAAAATTATTATCCTTTATCCGATAATCTCAAAATATCTCCAAATACACCTCTTGCTGTTACTGCTGATCCTGCTCCTGCTCCTTGAATCACGATAGGTCGATCTCCATAAGATTCTGTGTAAATTTCGAAGAATGAATCCGACCCTTTCAATCCACCCAAAGCGGTTTCTTTTGGTACTGAAACCAATTTCACTTCCAGATTTCCTTTGTCGTTTTGCAAGTCACCCGATAATTCTCCAATGTAACGCAATACGTGATTTGGTTCTTGATCTGCTTTAATTTTGGCATAAATCGGATCAAACTCTGACAATTTGTTTAAGAAATCAGAAACATCACCTTCACGTAAATGCTCAGGAATTAAGTTCTGAATCGAAATCTCCTCGAATTCATTTTGTAAGTCCAATTCTCTAGCCAAAATCAATAATTTTCTACCCACGTCGTTTCCACAAAGGTCTTCTCTTGGATCTGGTTCGGTGTAACCGTTATCGATAGCTTCTTTTAATATTTCGCTGAATGGAGCGTCTTTTGCAGAGAAATTATTGAACAAATAACTCAATGTTCCTGAGAATACTCCTTTTATCTTGGTAATATTTTCACCCGAAAGGTGTAATAATTTTATAGTATCAATCAATGGTAAACCAGCACCAACATTCGTTTCATAAAGATACGTCTTTTGATTGTCTTCCAATACTTGTCTCAACTGTTTGTAAAATGAGTAACTCAACGTATTTGCCACTTTATTGGACGAAATCAAATCAAAACTATTCTCTGCTAATTTTATATAATTTTCAACAAAAGAGGTACTTGCCGAATTGTCAATCGCAATCAAATTCTCCAAGTGATTCTCATTGGCATAAGCAATAACATCATCAATAGTATAAGAAGTTCCGTTGGTTTGAATTTCATTTCTCCAGTTTGGAGAAACCCCTTCTTTATTTAAAAGCACGCTTTTAGAATTGGCAATTGCAAAAACATTCAGTTTGATTCCTTTGCGTTTTTCGATAGCTCCAGCCGATTCCAAAATTTGGTTAATCAACGTTCCTCCTACTAATCCGTGACCAAAAATGGCAATATTTATTTTCTTGGAAACCCCAAAAATCTCTCCGTGAATTACATTCAAAGCTTTATTCAACTCCGATTTTTTCACCACCAAACTCACGTTTTTACCCGTAACTGTATTGTTGAAAAGGATAGGGACAATTTTATTTTTGATTAAAGCCGTGTAAGGTTTATGAAAAGTGCTCAAATCCTGTCCAATAATCGAAATCACCGAAACATTGTCCGTAACTGTAATTTTATTGACATCTTTCGAGTAAAAGTCACTTTCAAATTCTCGTTCGAGTTCAATCATCGCGCGAGTCGCTTTATCGGCATCAACCACAATTCCGATTCCTCTTTCAGATGAACCTTGCGAAATGATGCTAACGCTAATTTCGTTATCACCCATCACTTTGAAAATACGGGCATCAACACCCGTTTTTCCTAGCAATCCTCTTCCTTCCAAATTTACCAAAGCCACATTTTCCAAAACCGAAAGCGTTTTAATTCCTTCTTTATTTGCATTTGAAGTAATTAACGTTCCTTGATTTTCGTGATTGAAAGTATTTAAAATACGAAGCGGAATATTTTTTTCCAACAAAGGAATAATAGTCTTCGCGTGCAAAATTGTTGCTCCAAAATTGGCCAACTCATTCGCTTCGTTAAAAGTCAAATGATCTATTTTTTTGGCATCTAAAACCAAATCAGGGTTAGCCGTATAAATTCCGTCAACGTGTGTATAATTTTGAAGTTCCGTAGCATCCAGATAATTTGCCAACAGCGAAGCCGTGTAATTACTGCCGTTTCTTCCCAGTGTCGTTGCTTCATTTTTACTATTGGAACCAATAAAACCGGTAACAACATTCACCGTTTCCCCATTATGTTCCTTAAAATAAGCTACCACATTTTTCTTCGAAAGCTGCTCAACCGGTTGTGCATCTCCGTAATTCGAGTCCGTTTTTATCAATTCTCTCGTGTCTGAAAAATTTGCTTTTATTCCGTTTTTAACTAAAATAGCAGTAAGTAATTTAGCCGAAATCAACTCTCCTTTGGACAGCACTTCGTCCTTAATTTTGACGCTATAATCCCCAATCAGGCTAACTCCTTCAAAAAGTTTTTCCAGTTTATTGAACTCTTCAGACAAATCTACATCATCATAAACGTCTTGTTGGTAGCTTTTAAAATCCTCAAAAAGCGGTTTATAATTACCGTTTTTAGACGCCAAAGCCAATATCTCTTCCAATTCGTCCGTAGCATTTCCACGCGCCGAAACCACAACTGCAATCTGTTCCCCATTATTCACTTTCCCGGCAATAATCGCCACCACCTTATTGATTCCGTCTCCATTTGACAAAGACTTACCTCCAAATTTTAATATTTTCATCTTGATATATTTTTCTAGCTTAAAAAACTCCTTTAAGCAAATTGTCTAATTGTTTATATTCAATCAAGAAAGCATCGTGTCCGTGAATGGAATCAATCTCTTGAAACGTTACATTCTCTTTGTGCTTTTTTAATTTTTCGTATGTCTCTTTATTTTCATTTACCGTAAAAAACAAATCCGAATTGATTCCAATAATATGGATATCAGCTTCTATTTGAGCTGCCACGGCAAGAAAAGATTCTCTATTTCTGGAAATATCTATTGTTTTCAGCAATTGATTCATCAACTTATACGCTGAAAGTTGAAAACGTTTTTGCAGTTTCTTTCCGTGATGATTCAACCAACTTTCAATATTGAAAATAGCCAGTTCCTCATTACTAGTTCGGTCAAATTTTGCCTTAAAAGATTCTGGTGTTCTATAGCACAACATTGCGTGAATACGCGCGTCTTCTATTGGCTTAGCCGAATTATTTAAAATTTGCTCCTGCAAAAAACAATTGGCAATCAACCAATCGGTAGATTTCCAATCAGTTGCAATCGGAATTAAGTGTTTTGTTATTTGTGGTGACAATGCTGCTATTTCCCAAGCAATTCCGCCACCAACAGAACCTCCAATAATGGCAAACAATTGATTAATTTGAAGTGATTTTAGTCCTTCTATAAAAAGTCTGGCCACATCTCTGGCTGTAAAATCCAAATAGTTTTCTATAATGGTATCATCAAAGCCATTTCCCGGAACATTAAAAGCTAGTATCGTGTATTTATTGGTATCTATTGTTCTTTTTTCGCCAATAAGTACATTCCACCATCCCTTTAAACCCACAACTTGTGAATTCCCAGTTAATGCATGATTGACCAAAACAATAGGCGCTGTATGCAATGCCGGACCAAAAAGATTATAACTCAAATTGATCGTAGCATAAAAAGCACCACTTTCGGTAGTGAAATTTTGTATTGTAATTGTGGTTGGTTTATTTTCCAATTTCAAATCTTTTTTGATTTTTTGATTTGTACCTGGAAATATTATGAAGAAAGCTAGAAAAACTAGTTGAATTCTTAGTGTTATCTTTCCACGTTGGGCGTGGTAGAATGCAGCACCTTCTTCGATAAATCGAAGGGTTGCTAAGGCTTCATCGGGTCTAATCCCTCTGCCTTTCTTTATAACATTTCAATACGTTTCTGAACTTAAAGGTGCAAATTAACTACAATTTTATGAAACAACCAAATTATTATTCAATTCATCTTTGAAACAATGATTGTTCATCAATTAAAAAATTGCCATGAAATGCACTAATTCTCACGAATACCTTTTCACTAAAAAAGGATTTCGTGTTTTTATCCGTGCATTTCATGGCAAATAATTTTTACCTACACATTTCTTGAGATACTCATCATTTAACTCTCAAATAAAAAGAGTTTCGTTTTCTTTAGAATACATGTGAAACAATAAAGAACTCTTGCCTTTTCTTGCTTTCAAATCGAAATTCTCATCTACATGAAATCTTGTGTGGTCTAACTCTTTCATCGGGTTAAACGGTTCTGCTTTTATTGCTTTTAATATTCCTTTTTTTAGTAACTCTACTCTGTTTGTGATATATGTTATAGTTTTCATGATACTTTATTTTTGTAATTAATGCTTGCTTTTATGGCTTATATTTTAGTTTTATTTATAGCACAATGAGTTTCGTTTTCTAAAAAATCAATTGTGCTTTTTATGCTTGCAATTCGGTAAAGACTTTTAAAATCTTCCGATCATCTGTTCTTCTCGAGAGTCGAATCAAATCTTTGTTTATTCCCTTGACGACCTGCTCTGCATCTGACATCTGCTGACATCGCATACTGGCTGGGTGCATAATCAAGGACTTGGTATTTTCGATATTGGCCGAAATAGAAAATAACTTTATAATGTTGGCTGTACTTTTCGCTGTAAAATTGGTTGAACTCATAATTCCTTTTTTTTATGGTTATTTTAAACAAAGCTTATTCAGCTTTTATATTCATTCTTTATATTCTTGCTTTCATCTCCCTTGCGGACAGAAAAACAAAAAACCCTTTTAGACACATATCCAAAAGGGTTTTAAGTTGTACATAAACTTATACTTTTGGAATCAACGTATACAAACACACACCATGGCGTACTTACGCATCATAATTTTCTTTGCCTGGCAAACGGTAATGTTAATAGTGTAGAGTTGGGGCATGCTTAATTATTGTTTTACTTAATCTTATTATTTTTTTAACCTTTAAATGGCAAAAAAAAACCTCCCAAATTATTGAGAGGTTTTTTGCTATATATTATTTAATTTAAAATAAAGCTATATACACCTCCCCTTGCAGGTTTTCACCTGAATGGCTTTTTTAGACATATTGCATAAATTAAATTTCATTTTTCCTCTTTTTATTTCTGTTCAACAAATATCTAAACTTTTTTCCAATAATCCAAACGCGAAACGTAAATTTAATAATTAAGAAACAAATAATTAAAATTATAACACATTAAACATCAGATTATTATTTAAAAACAAGATATGCAAGCTATAGTATTCCTATATTTTTTTAACAAAAATTTCTCATTTTACTGCTTTTTGAAAACACAAATTAGGTTGAAAAAAGAAACTCTTGGTATTTTGAATGAATTGTTTGGTAAAATAGCATTCCTACAATTCCTAACAACACGACCGCAAATAACAGAAGTTCATTAGAAAAAAAGGAAAGAGCAATACAACTAATAATACCTATTCTCAAAAATTCTAAATGAAAAATCCATTTCTTTTGTTCCAACATTGCCCCTGTGACAATTACACTCAAAATAATAAATCCCGTGAATAAGAAAATAACATAAGCTGATATGTATTTAGAGAAAAGTATAGTAAAAAACAAAACTACCAATGTTATGATTGTTTTTGTTATAATCGCATTTATCAACTTCTTTGAATACTGAATATCAACTTCTTTTTTAGAAAACTTCCTTTCCAGAAGTAATCGTATCCTACCATCAATGTCATTTGGCCCTCCAAAAATTACTTTTGCTTTTTGTCTGAACGTTTTGGCCATTCTAAATGCTACCATTAACTCCAAAACATAATGAAAATGCTGCCACAAAAAACTGTAACTACCCAACGACTTGGTTAAACCATATTGAGGTTCTACAGTTTCTTCCACATAAGTTCCAAAAATTTTATCCCATATAATAAGCATGTCTCCATAATTTTTATCCAAATATTCAGGATTACTGCTATGATGAACTCTATGATGAGATGGCGTAACTATAATATATTCCAGCCAACCCAATTTTCCCACTAATTGTGTATGCGTAAAAAAAGGATAGGTTCCATGTATCAACAACAATATAGTAATCATTTCTGCTTTGAAACCAATAATTGGCAAAACACACCAAAACAAACCTCTGGCTATGGCCTGAAAAACCGTTATCCTAGCTGCAGCTGTATAATTAAAATCATCACTTTGATGGTGAACAATGTGTGTTGCCCAAAAAAGATTGACCGTATGCCCTAACCTATGATACCAATACCAAAGCAAATCGGTAGCCAAAAACAAAAGAACCCAAGTTGTGACAGAAGATTCTATCGAGAAAAGAGAAAAATTTGCATTGAGCCAAGAAAAAATGAAGAAAAATGTTCCCGTGGTCAGAAGATCAGTGATCCGTTCTGCTATCCCAACATTCAGATTCGCAACACTTTCATTAAAATGATGTACTTTTTTATCTTTTCTTTTACTGATATAATATTCCAAAAGCATAAATGATGCAAAAAAAGGAACTGCAAAAGCAATATAATTTAATTTCATTTGTTTTTTTTATATGACCTAAAGCCAAATTGTTTCTTTTATTTTAATTTTTTCTGCCACTTTTAAGATATCGGTTAAAATTCCCCTGGCTACAGTTGCTGTCTTCTTTCCCGAACTATTACCATGCACGATGATTGGAACATTACCTTGAGATTTAGTATAGATTTCAAAAACAGTCTCTGATCCTTTCAATTGCCCAATCGCCGAAGTAATTGGTTCTGAAATCAACTTTACTTCCAATTTCTCATCAGCAATAGAGATTTCACCCACATACCGCAACACTTCATTTTTTACCTGAGTGATTTTGGCTATTTCAAGATATTTGTCAAGTATATCTGCATCGAAATAAAATTTAGATTTGAGATTTGGCCCTTCTAAATCATTATACAACAGCGAACTGATTTTTATATCCAAAAACTCTGAATCATTCCCTAATTCTCTAGCCAAAACAAGCAATTTCTTTGCAACTTCAATACCCGAAAGCTCATCTCTTAAATCTGTTTTTAGCAAGCCTCTTTTTTCAGCATCATTTAGAATTTTCGAAAAAGGAACATCCTCGGATGAAAACCTATTAAAAATATAACTTAATGAATCTGAAAAAACACCTCTGATTTTAGTAATTTTTTCTCCCGAATAATACAAATCACTAATTAACTTCAAGACTGGAATTCCTGCTTCAATATTAGTCTCATACAGAAAAGTCCTGTCGAACTTTTTTAGGTTTCTTCTTATTTCTTTATAAAAATCAATATGCAATACATTCGCATTTTGATTGACTGCAACAATGTCAAATCCATTTTGAATTAAAGGAATATAATGCTTCACCAACTCCGAACTTGCGGTTGCATCTACAACTATTACATTCTCAAACCCTTGATTTTTGACAAACTCAATAATATCATCTATTGTGAAAGGAATTGCCAATTGGTTAAAATTAGCCTCCCAAACATTTTTGACTCCTTCTTTTTCAAAAAAAGCCAAACTAGAGTTGGTTATTATAGGAAAGCGCAAATCAATATTTCTTTTTTCCAGAAAGAATTGCTGACTCTCCAGAACTTGATTAATTAACGCACTTCCTATATTTCCAATTCCAAAAAGGATAACATTTATTCTAAGCGCTGACATATCTTTGTTCTTTATGAAGGTTAAAAATAGGTCTCAAAATATCTGATAATTGATTGAACTCTATTAGATAAGCATCGTGTCCGTGAATGGATTGAATTTGGTGATAAAAAACATTTTGTTTCTTGTTGGTCAATTCCCTGTAGGTTTTGCGTGTTTCTTCGGCAATAAACAAATAATCCGTATCAACAGTAATAAGATGAATATTGGCCTCAATAGCATTAGCCACTGTTAGGAAATCGGGTCTGTTTCTGGTAATATCAATTGTTTTGAGTAAATGATTCATCAGTTTATAAGCAGCCAATCGATACCTGTTTTTTAATTTAAAACCATGATCCAATAACCAATTTTCAATCTGCAAAACCGATAATTCGTCCAGTTTACTTCTCTTAAATCTTTGATTCACATATTCCGGTGTTCTATACAATAATGTGGCATGTAACCGGGCATCAACAATCGGATCATCTGAATGATTTAGAATTTGGTCTTGAATCAGAACATTGGCAATAACCCAATCGGTAGCTTTCCAATCAGTCGCTATCGGAATCAAATTGTCTATTTTATCGGGTTGTAAAGCGGCCATTTCCCAAGCTATTGCACCTCCTAAACTTCCTCCAATTACTGCATAAACATTTTGAACTTTTAAGAAAAACAATCCTTCCCAAAAGATCCGTGCAATGTCACGAGTACTATAATCCCGGTAATTGTCAATCAAATTATCCACGTTATCGTCAAATCCATTTCCTGGAATATTAAAGGCGATAACTGTAAAATAATCAGTATCAACAGCCTTTTTTTGACCAACGATTCCACTCCACCATCCTTTTTCACCAGTAACAGTAGAATTTCCCGTCAAAGAATGATTCACCACAACAACTGGCGCACTTCCTAATGGTTTACCAAAAACTTGATAAAACAACGGAAGGTAAGCCTTCTGTTTTCCTATTTCTAAATCAAAATTAAAGAGATCTATTTTTTCTAAATTTTCCATTTTGAATACTTTTTTAAGTTATTTTTTTAAAAACTGCCTTAGACTATAATCAATAACTAAGACAGTTTTACCTAACAAAAACTAACACTTTTTTATACCAATTGAGGGGTTTTTATGGTTTCAAAAACAGCTTTCAAATCTGCTTTTAAATCATCTATATCTTCTAATCCAACAGAAAGTCGAATTAAATCTTTTGTTACTCCGGTAGCAATTTGTTCCTCATCGGACAACTGCTGATGTGTGGTGCTGGCAGGATGAATAATTAGCGATTTGGTATCTCCAATGTTGGCCAATATTGAAAACAACTTGGTGTTATCCGCCACTTTTTTGGCAGCCTCAAAACCAGCTTTTAGTCCAAAAGTTACCACTCCACTTTGTCCTTTTGGCAAATATTTTTGCACCAAAACATAATACTTACTCGATTTCAATCCTGGATAGTTGACCCAGGCAACTTCATCTTGAATTTCTAGCCATTGGGCTAATGCCAAAGCATTCTCACTATGCCTTCTGATACGAATTTCTAAAGTTTCTAAACCCTGTATGATTTGAAAAGCATTAAACGGACTCAAAGCTGCTCCAAAATCGCGCAATCCTTCAATACGTGCTTTTGCTATAAAAGCTGCATTTCCCAATGCTTCGTGGTACACCAAGCCGTGATAACCAACAGAAGGTTCTGTGAATTCAGGAAATTTCCCGTTGCTCCAATCAAATTTTCCTGCATCAATGATTACTCCACCTAATGAAGTTCCGTTTCCAGAAATGTATTTGGTCAAAGAATGAATTACGATATCTGCACCATACTCAATTGGATTCAATAAATAAGGAGAAGCAACAGTATTGTCAACTATAAAAGGAACTTTAAAAGCTTTGGCTTCATCCGAAATTGCTTTTAAATTCAATACGTCTAATTTTGGATTCCCCAAACTTTCTACAAAGAAAGCTCTGGTATTTTCCTTGGAGGCTTTGGTGAAATTTTCAGGATTTGTTGGATCTACAAATGTGGTTGTGATACCTAACCTAGGCAATGTCACTTTTAATAAATTATAGGTTCCTCCATATAAACTGTTCGAAGCTACTATGTGATCCCCTGCTTTTAGCAATACCAATAATGCTGTCGAAATTGCCGATGCTCCAGAAGCGGTAACAACTGCTCCAATTCCTCCTTCCAGAGTTGCCAATCGTTGTTCCAAAATATCATTGGTTGGATTATTTAATCTGGTGTAAATATAACCGGCCTCGGCTAGACCAAATAAATTGGCCGCATGGTCTGAATTATTAAATACATAAGAAGTCGTTTGATAAATTGGAACAGCTCTCGTTCCTCCATTTTTAGTTACGTCGTGTCCTGCATGTAATGCGTTTGTTGCAAATTTTTGTGTGCTCATGATTTTAAGTTTTTAAATGTTATATATTAGTTTTAATGATTTTGCTTTATATTTTGAATAAATTCTGGGAATAAAAAAACCCCTTTGGATGATTTACCAAAAGGGTTTATAGTTTTGACTATAACAAGGATTAAGTCCTTCACTTTTGGCAATAGGGAATTGGGATGCACATACACATCATACAACACATCATCATTTTATTCCCTATCGTTTTCATCTCTTTACTTATTTGTTTAGAACCAAAATCCTATTTGTTAACAGAGGACTTTTTTCTTGTATTTTTTTAAATCATTACAATAACACTTCAGGAGCTTTCTTCATCATACTACATCCATTACACGTCATTAACTTCAGTTTATTCCTATTTGATGGAGCAAATGTGCAAACTATTTTTTAAACCACCAAGCAAAAATCAATTTATTTTCATAAACTCTATAGAATTAGTATAGTTTGTTAAATTACTCTTAATTAATTAAAAAAAACAAAAGAATAATTTGCAATTCAAAATGGTTTCATACATTTGCACCCGAATACAAGAGGAAAAATTTGAACTGATTGCAACCTCTTCATAATGAAACGGATTCATTATGGATGCTGAAAAATTTTCAGTAGAAAAAATGCTAAAGCAGAAACTCTCCTTTAGCCTTTCTAGCAATTGTTTTTCCTCGATTAATTTTAAAATTTATAATTATTATGGCTTATTTATTTACGTCAGAATCTGTAAGTGAGGGACACCCAGACAAAGTTGCAGATCAAATTTCAGATGCATTAATTGATAACTTTTTGGCATTTGATGCTGACTCAAAAGTAGCTTGTGAAACGTTGGTTACAACTGGTCAAGTAATTTTGGCTGGTGAAGTAAAGTCAAATACTTACCTTGATGTACAACAAATTGCTCGCGAAGTGATTCGTAAAATTGGTTATACAAAAAGCGAATATATGTTTGAAGCCAATTCTTGTGGTATTCTTTCGGCAATTCACGAACAATCTGCAGACATTAATCAAGGTGTTGACAGAGCAAGTAAAGAAGAGCAAGGAGCTGGAGACCAAGGAATGATGTTTGGTTATGCTACAAATGAAACTGAAAATTATATGCCATTGGCACTTGATTTATCTCATAAATTATTGCAGGAATTAGCTATCTTGAGACGTGAAAACAACGAAATTAAGTATTTACGTCCTGATGCAAAATCTCAAGTTACCTTAGAATATAGTGATGACAACAAGCCAACACGCATTGATGCTATCGTAATTTCTACACAACATGATGACTTTGACGAAGAAGAGGCTATGCTTGCTAAAATCAAAAAAGACATCATCGAAATATTGATTCCAAGAATCATTGCAAAAAATCCAACTCACGCTCATTTATTCAATGATAAAATTCAATACCATATTAATCCAACCGGTAAATTCGTAATTGGAGGACCACACGGAGATACTGGATTGACAGGAAGAAAAATCATTGTAGATACTTACGGTGGAAAAGGAGCTCACGGTGGTGGTGCTTTCTCTGGAAAAGATCCAAGTAAAGTAGACAGAAGTGCTGCTTATGCTACCCGTCATATTGCAAAAAACCTTGTTGCTGCTGGTGTTGCTGATGAGATTTTGGTACAAGTTTCGTATGCAATTGGAGTAGCAAAACCAATGGGTATTTTTATTGATACTTACGGAACTTCAAAAGTGAATTTAACTAATGGTGAAATTGCTAAAAAAGTAGAAGCTATTTTTGATATGCGTCCTTACTTCATCGAGCAACGTTTGAAATTAAGAAATCCAATTTATAGTGAAACTGCTGCTTACGGACATATGGGACGTACTCCAGAAACCGTTACAAAAACGTTCTCTGCTCCTGGTGGATTAACTAAAACAGTTACTGTTGACTTGTTTACTTGGGAGAAATTAGATTTTGTTGATCAAGTGAAATCTGCTTTTGGATTGTAAAAATCTAAATTCATTATACAAAAAAACCATTCGGAATCGAATGGTTTTTTTGTATAATGAATTTATTTATCTTTCAAATTTTACGTTAGGTAAAATCTTTGGACGCGTTGGGTCATTAGCCAAAATCCAACCTGTTCTGTAGATCCACTCAGTCATTTTATGCAACTTAAAAAAATCAATATTCTCTGATTCATCCATAGGAGTATGATACTGGCTGTGCAAAACACTTGTAAAAAAAACTGAAGGAATCCCTCGTCTGGCATAAGGAAGATGGTCTGAACGAAAAAAGAAATATTCTGGATGTTCCGGTTTATCCCATAATTTATCCAAATCAAATTTAGTTCCTTCATCATTGGCTTTCTTAGCGATATTAACTAAATCTGAAGAATTTTCGTGAGGAGAAGACGAACCTAACAAGGCGGCTTGATTGATATTATTTCTACCTATCATATCTCCATTTAACACGGCCACAATTGCTGCTTCTGGCACTGTAGTGTGTGCCGAATACCATCTTGAGCCTAACAAACCGCGTTCTTCTGAACCATGAAACACAAACAAAGCACTTCTTTTGCCAGGCTGTTTTTTGAAAGCTTTGGCAATAGCTAACATCGCAACACAAGTACTTGCATTATCATCTGCTCCATTATATATTGAATCCTGACCATATTTTTGTCGAACTCCATCATGATCTTGATGTCCGCTAAACAATACAAATTCATTCTTTAGCTTAGGATCTGTACCTTCAATTTTTCCAACAACATTAACAGAAGGATATTTGTAGGTCTCTGAGAAAACTTGTGCAGAAAGCGTTTCCTTAGTGTTTTTCAAAAATTCCAACTGATCATTATGGACCCAAAAAACAGGCATTGTAGCCCCAATTTTATCACGAAGACCTTCAATACCATATACACCACGTGTCATTTGAGGTTCGACTTGTGACCAGCTTTTTTCTGCATCAGAATCGGCAACAAAAATAAGAGCTGCCGCTCCGCTCTTAACTATTAAATCGTAATATTTGGTTCTTACCAATCCTGGGTATCGCCTGTCAAAAAGAGAAATATCATTAGCAATTCCTTCTTGAGAAGCTAATATAACAACCGCTTTACCTTTAATATCTGTAGCTTCTATTTGTTCTTTTGTAGCTTTACCAAGATAAATTAAAGGAGCCTCCGCTTTTATGTTTGTTGTTTCGGCAACCAAAACTTCTTTCCATAAAACATAAGATTTTTGACCAATTTTAAAACTAGTGCTTGGAGTCACTTGATGCCTGTACAAATCGAAAAACTGAAAAAAAGTACCATCGTCTCCCGCGGGAACCATTCCTGCCGCTTCAGCTTTTTTGGCCAGCCACATCGATACTTTTAATTCATCTAATGTTCCAGCTTCTCTACCGTTAAAATGGTCTCCCGCCATCTGATACATATCGACTTTAAGGTCTTTTACTGTAATTGCTTCAACTAAAGGTCTTTTAATTGCCTGTGAAAAACAGACACTTCCGGCAACCATAAATAGAGAACAAACAAGAGCTCTTTTGTTTTTCATGTGCAGATATTTATTCATTTTAAATTGTATTTAAGTATCATCCCGATTCTAAAAATTTGAAATCAGATTCCTCAAATTTAACAAAACAAAACTATTCTTTTTTGAATTTAACATCTATTTCGAAAACAATAATTTGTTGTGATTTCCTGTTAGCCCCGATAAAAATGAAAATCCTTTCTTGAATAAAGATTGAAAAGGATAACTGGATTAGCTCCTTATATATTATACTTAAAAGACAAAATCAAATACCTTGGCTGAACTTTATATTGTGAAGTCTTTGTTGAAAATTGAGAAAAACTATCCTCATTTATGGATTTTGTGTTCAAGATATTCGTACCGCTAATTTTATATTCCAACTTACTGCCTTTCTTTTGATAAATCAAACTGGCATTCAGAAAATCATACTTATTGTCAACCGTTTTTTCATTATTGTAATAGTGATAAAACTCATACTCTGTCACAAGTGAAAAGCAATCCAAGAAATAGTAATCCAATTTGGCAAATGGTTTATCTGTGTAAAAAATACTGTTATCATAGTTATTGATTACAGAATTGTAACCAATTTCTAGGTTTGGAAGATCTTTATAATTTGTAGCTCCTTTTATGGTATAACTTTGGGTAAAACTCTCTTTGGAGGACAATATATTGTTTTGTATATTATTAAAAAGTGACCAATTGATATTAGCAGCCAAAGATGCTTTATAATTTTTCAGGAAAGAACGCCCGTAAGATCCGCTTCCTGATATTGTTTCATCGGCAAAATCCGAATTATAAGGCATTGAAGATTGGTTTACACCATCATAGAAAGCTTTGGTTTTTACCGCATCAATTTGTTTGGAATAGGTTAAAAAGGCAGTTATGTTTTCCAAATTAAACATATTGTATTTAAAATAACGCAACGAATGTTGTATGGCTGTTGCATTTTCAAGTGCCCTGCTTCCTTTTCTTAGACTGTTATAATTGCTTAACACAAAACCTTCAGCCAATTGGTTAATATCTGTAAAACTATTGGTGTAAGAGTAATTATAGGTCAATGTCTCCGATTTCTTTATTTGATAAATTGCCAAAAAGTCCGGTAAAAATCTAGAGAAATTTTGAGTAAAATTAGTCCCCAATTGTTTATTAGTCATATTATAACTATGTATGCTCACCCCCGGCGTGAACGTAAACTTCCCTGTCAAAATCTTATAATGCAATCCCAAAAAGGCATCGTCAAAATTATAATTGACATCATTTACATTGACTGGATTGTCTAAGTTATTAACCTCTTGATTATCCAAAATCTGATAAATACCGGAATTAAAATTTTGATAAGAATAAGTATTCCCCAATGTGATATTGATATTGCTTTTTGGTGTTAGCATATAAAAATAATCCACTTTTGCATCAAGCTTACTGGTCGTCACAAAACGGTTTTGAGTAATGTCATTTCGGTTTTGTCCTGGAATATAACCAGCTAAACTAAAGGGTTGAGATTTTAAGTTTGCATTATAAAAAGGATCTTCCTCTTGATACAAATGCTGCATTTCGAAAGCAAAAATATTTTTCTCATTTAGAGTATAAAACAAACTTAAGTTTTGATTTACTGAAATTGGCGATTGCTTCTTTGACGTATTAATAATTTCAGTAGTCGAAACATTATTGACAATAGATTCCCTCACCAAAGGAGATTCCTCATCTTGTTTGGACAGTTTCGTCAAAATATCATAATCAAATTGAAAGTCTGTTGATGGCTTGTAACTGGAACTCAGCTTGAACATCCCCAAATTACTTTTTTGATTTGCCAATTCTTTCCTATTCTCCGTCGATTGAATTTCAGAAGAATTGGGTTCTAAAATATTAGTCTGCGACAGCGTTTCCAAATCGGTAATCGATGAAGATATTATACCAAACCCGCTTAAACTCCATGCTTTATTTACATTGTAAGAGAAGTTTGCAGCTCCAAATTGAGTTTCTATTTCTTTGGCTCGGTTGTTCCTCAAAAGTGAAATACCCAAGTCATTTGAAGAAATATTAAAACTTGAACCTCCTTTGGCCATCATACCTCGAAATCCCCCAGTCATTTTAATATAATCTTGGATTGTCAATGGCAATTCGCCAATATTATTAAAATTAGAAATTAGGTTAATGCTGTATTTCGGGCTGTAATAAAACACTTTTGGGTTAATCACATAACGGCTATCTGTTTGTGCAACTCCTATTCCTGCGGTCATGTCTCCAAACCAGAAATTCTTTTTTCCTGATTTTAGTTTGATATTCATAGCGACATTGTCTTGATTGTTTTCAACTCCTTTAAGAATTGAATTTTCATTGAAATTTCGAAGCACCTGAACCTTATCAATGGCATCTGCTGGAATATTTTTAACTCCTAATTTGGTATCACCGTCAAAGAAATCTTTTCCTTCCACCATTAATTTGGTTACTTTTTTTCCTTCAACCTCGATTTCGCCATCTGCGTTTACTTCGACTCCTGGCAACTTTTTCAAAACATCTTCTAGTTTTCGCTCTGTTCCCGATTTAAAAGAATCGGCATTATAGACAATTGTATCCCCTTTGATAGAAACCGGCATTTCTCGAACAATTTCAACTCCGTCAAGCTCAATCTCCCCAGAATCCATCACAATGCTTTGTGTCATATTTTCATTGGAAGTAGCCATTGCCATTTCCTTATTCTTCATTCCAAGATAACTTATCTTTATGGAGTACTTGGCATTGGGTTTTAGGTTCAAAATAAACTTTCCTTTGTCATTGGTAATGGCATAGGAATCCATTGCTTTGGTATCACTATTCACAGCCATAACATTGGCCATTTCAAGAGGAGTTTTATTACTGTCAAGAATTACTCCTTCAAATCGAATATTTTGAGAAAAGGAAACAGTCGTTAAGAGCAAGAAAAAGAGGTATAATATTTTTTTCATTTAGAATTCTTTCTAAAATTAGTGTTTGATGTAATTATCCTCCTATTCGCATTGGCATTCCTCCACCGTTTCCTCTGTTTCGCTCTCGCATTTCACGCATTTCTTCCATCTTTTTAACCACTATATCATCGTACTCTTTCTGAGAAACCACTTTCCCATTTGTAGATTCCTTGATTTGTGCTTTATCCTTAACATTCATCACCACTTTAGAACATAGAATTGTAGTTTTTCCATCGTTGACTTCCAAAATCAATCCAGGCAAACCCCAATAATTTTCAGGCCCTTGGTTAACAGGGATTTCAGGAGTGTACCAAGCAGTAACTGTAACCTCTTTAGGCATTTCTAATTCAGACATAAAAGAAGTTTTTTTGTCTTTATCTTCTGATTTTACTGCTTCTGGTTTATCCTGATTTTTAGGTCTAAAGTTTCTAAAATCGGTTTTGCTGACTGGTCGAACAGCAGTTGCTTTAAAACAATTATATCCTCCAATAACTCTCGTTTCAGACTCCATTTTCCATTTCAAATCAGGAAGAGAATCTTTAATCAAAAACTCTTTTCCCATAAATTCTTTATCAACAGTATAGGATTTATTTTTTACGTTTTTATAAAAAGTTCCTCCACCGCCCATCATGGAACTCATCATACGCATTCCGCCGCCGCCGCCACCTTGCCCTGGTGCTTCCAATTTTTCCTCTTCTTTGTATATTGATGCCGATTTATCGAAGTTGAGTATAAATGTCTTTTCAAACATTTGTTTCATTCGCTCTTCCATATTCTTTTGCATTTCTGGAGTGATGTCTCTACTTCCCTGCATTCGGTTTTTAAAGTCCGAAGTACTGGTTTTAGATTCATAAACTGCCATCCCTTGAAATTCTTGGGCTTGCATTTGTATTGCTGTTACTGCCAATGCGAAAGTGAAAATTAATTTTTTCATATGTTTTTATTTATTATTGAATTATGAAGCGCACAAAACCATCCTAATTTTTAATTTTTTAGATAATGCCAAAAAGACAAAATACTAACTCTTAGCCCCGGTTGAAGTGAAAATCCTTTTGTGTGCAGTCTCCTCTTTTTTGAGGAGACTGCACACAAAAGATTGCAACGGAAAACGGGACGATACTGGCAAAAAAGCCTAATCTTTCTGCTCCTAATTAATAAATGAACTCCCTTTTATACTGCTGCCGAATAAAAGAAAATTGCACCAAGCGCATCTATACTGAAATCACTTTCAAAAGTATAATTAACATTTCTACTTCGAAAATTGAATATACAAATGGGTAAGAATTAAAGACAGAGAGCCTTTATCTCCTGATTAAAAGATATTGGACACAGTTTTCCCATAAAGGTTTAATGGATAAACCCACAAAAGAAAGAAAAATAAGATTTTAGCCAAAAAAGCGGTTTAACTAGAATGTTTTACCACTCATTTACTTTATTGGCATCCATTTTAATAAAAATGAACAGTAAAATGGTGAATCCCCACAAACCTGATCCTCCATAAGAAAAGAACGGTAATGGAACTCCAATAGTTGGAAAAACTCCAACAACCATGGCAATATTTACAAAAAAGTGTGTAAATAATATTCCCGCAACACAATAACCATATACTCTACTGAATTTGGTTTTCTGTCTTTCGGCAAGATAGATTATTCGAAGAAATAAACCAGCAAAAAGACCTATGACTACTAAGGATCCAACAAACCCCCACTCTTCACCAACAGTAGTAAATATATAATCAGTATGTTGCTCTGGTACAAAACCACCTTTGGTTTGTGTCCCTTCAAGAAATCCTTTACCAAGCCAACCACCAGAACCAACAGCAATCTCAGACTGATTAGTATTATATCCAATACCTTTCATATCTACCTCTTTACCTAACAATATATTAAAACGATCACGGTGGTGTTGTTTGAAAACGTTAGTAAAAACATAGTTTACAGATAAGACAAAACCGGATATGGCAGCAAAAATCATACTACTCAACACAACGTTTCGGTCTCCTATTCTCGATTTATAATGTATAAGAACAATAACCAATAAAGCTATTAAAATAACATATTGAGGCTCTAAAACCAGCGTTAACATAAAAAGCAATATAGTTATAAAGCCAGTCCATACATACCAAGACGGCAATCCTTCTCTAAACAAAACAATAATAAAAATACTGTAGATCAAAGCACTTCCTGGATCGGGCTGTGGCAGTATGAGCATAACCGGCAAAAACACAATTGCCAATGCCTGTAATTGTCTATTAACATCTTTCAAGTTTATTTGCGTATCACTTAGATACTTAGCCAATGCCAAAGATGTGGCTGCTTTAGCAAACTCAGAAGGCTGCAAAGTGAAGCTTCCAAATCCATACCAACAGCGTTGACCAGCAATTGTTTTACCGAAAGCAAATAATCCTAACAAGGATAGTAAAGAAATTACAAATATAATACTGGCATACTTTTCATAAAATTTGCCATCAATATACAATAGAATAAAAATCAAAGGAACAGATAAAGCAATAAATATAGCTTGCTTTTCATAAGTCCCCTCAGTAGAAGACAATGAAGAAGAATAAATATTTAGCCAACCTAAAAACACAAGCAATATGTAGATAATGATACATATCCAATCAATATTACTTGATAAACTTTGATTTTTCATTTGATATGAATTATTGTTTTTTGGTTTTTAATGAGTCTAATTTTTGTGCTGCTTTTATTTTACTGTTCGTAATAGAATCTTGAATGCGCAGTTGTTTTTTCACTTCTTCTGAAAGGCCACCAAGTTTTGCGTAACGACTTTGTAAACTGATATTCAACACTCGAGTTTCCAAATCTGTTCTGGTGATTTTTTTTCTCAAATATTTTTCTATCATTAAACTCGCGATTGGCCCTGCTATAGTTGCTCCAAAACCTCCGTTTTCAACCAAAACAGCTATAGCTATTTTCGGATTGTCCTTAGGTGCAAAAGCGACAAAAATAGAGTGGTCTTGCATTTTAGTCTTTACTCCGTCAATTTTAGCAAAGTTTTCAGCGGTACCCGTTTTTCCGCATATATCAATCCCTTCTACTCGCAAACCATAAGCTGTACCTCTGTTGTAAACATCAAACAGTCCACTAATCATTGGAGGGAAATATTTTTTGTCAATAGTTGTAACGTGTTTTGTGGTAAACTTGGTATCTATTTTCTCTCCTTTTATCTTTTTGATAATATGAGGAGTATAATAATAACCCTCATTAGCTACTGTCGCCATCATGTTTGCCAACTGAATAGGAGTCAACAATACCTCCCCTTGACCGATAGCATTAGAAATAATCGTTTTTCCGCTATAACCCCACCCTGGATACATTCTTTTATACGTTTTTGAAGTAGGAATCTTTCCACTTTTACCCGTTGGTAAATCGTAACCCATAAACTGTCCGAGTCCAAAACTTTTAATATGGTTACTCCAAACATCCACAGCGTAAGGAGTGTTTTTATATTTTCCAATAGTCCTCAAATACACATTCGAAAAATAAGCGTTACACGATTTGTAAATACCAACATGCAGATCCAATACACCACCACCGCAATGACAACGTTGAAATCGGCCGGGAGCATAATAAAAACCGTGACTACAAACAAAAGTCGTTTTTTCATCTATGACCCCCTCTTGTAATCCAACCAGACCAGTCATAATTTTAAATGGAGATCCCGGTGGATACTGTGCCAATAACCCCCTGTCAAAAAGTGGATTTGCAATAGAATCATGATATAATTTCGTGTAATTTTTGGAACGCTGTCTTCCTACCAAAATTCCAGGATCATAAGACGGAGCAGTTACAAGTGCTAAAATCTCACCTGTTTTAGGCTCAATAGCGACAATTCCACCTCGCTTATTTACCATCAACTGTTCTCCGTATTTTTGGATTTCAGCATCAATAGTCAAGTTTATATCCTCACCTTGAACAGCAATTGTATCAAATTTACCTTCTTTATAGGAACCTATCTCTCGATTGAATTTGTCTTTTTGAAAATACTTAACACCTTTAACACCGCGAAGAATTTTTTCATAACTTTCTTCAACTCCTTGTTTTCCGATTAAATCTCCACTTTTATAATAATGGTTTTTTTCAATTAGTTTATCATTTACTTGTGTTATGAATCCAAAAATATTGGCTCCATAATCAACTTCGTAATCACGCAAAGCACGTTTTTGAAAATAGAAACCTTCAAACTTTCTGATTTTTTCCTGAAAAGCGGCAAACTCATTTTTATTCAATTGAGCCAAAAATACAGATGGTAATCTTGGACTATATACTTTTGCTTTCTCTATTCTTTTTATAAAATCATCCTTTGTAATATTCAATAATTTACAAAACTCAAGAGTATCTGTTTTATTCAACTCTCTCGGAATTACCATGATATCGTAAGAAGGCTGATTTGCAACTAACAACACTCCATTTCTATCATAAATATAACCTCTCTCCGGATAATCATATTTGATTTTAATCGCATTATTTTCTGATTTTAACTTAAAAGAATCGTCAATAATTTGCAAGTAAAAAACACGTATGAGTAACAAAGATGCACCAATAATAATTAAAGCTGGCAACAAGACTTTTCTCATCTTTTATTTGGCTTTATTAGGTAAATAAGAATAATACAAGTTAAAATAGTAAACAGTGTGCTTAAAAAAGTTCTAAGTAGAACGTCAAAGAAAAAAGTAATTTGAAAAGATTCCAATAAGAATAAGGCAATATGATGTGTTGTAACTGCCAATAAAATAAACGTAAATCGCTCTGGGGTTAGGACATCATTTAGTTTAATAGTTTGATATTCATAACTAAGTCCAAATGAAAATTTAAAAAAGTAAGGTCTTAAATAAGCCAAAAGAACACATGCTGTAGCATGAACCCCCCCCGAATTACTAAATAAATCCATAATTAAACCCAGAAAAAAACTAGCAATAAGCAGATTTGCTTTGTTTCCGTTTACAGGGTAAAGAATGATGAAAAGGATATAGGGAAATGCGCTTACATAACCTCCGAAATTCATATTATTAAAAACTAGAATTTGTAAAGCTAATAAGAGCACAAAACGAAAAATATTCACTAATAACGTGCTATTCATCTTTTTTTCTTTGGTTTTCTAAATTTTTAATTTCTTCGCTATTTTCAGATTTTATAATATAAACATGACCCAAATTGGTCATATCATTAAATAATTTTACGTTAATGGTGTAATAATGAGTTTTGTCACCGGGGATATATATATTCTCAATAGTACCAATTCCAATGTTTTCTGGAAATATAACCGATTGCCCACCAGTAACGATGGTGTCACCTTTTCGAATACTTGCTAATCTTGGTACGTCAATCAATTGTACAAAACCTGCATTTTTTCCGTCCCAATTCAAAGTCCCAAAATGATCTGAATTCTTGATTTTTGCGTTTATTTGAGATTTTGTATTTAAAATACTGATTACTGTCGAATAATTTTCGGACACATTATCAGTGATTCCAACAATTCCAAGACTATTAATAACTCCCATATCGGGTTTAACACCTGATTTTGAACCAGAATTCAAAGTTAAAAAATTCTCATACACATTAAATGAGTTATGAATAACTTTGGAAACAATAATATCTTTTGGCAGAACACCTTTTAGACTGTCTAAATTAGGAATCTTTGTAGAATCTTGAGTTTTAAACAATAAACTTTTCAAGTTAGCATTCTCTCGCGCAAGTTCGTCATTTTGTTCTTTCAAGTGAAGGTATTCTTCCACAGAATTAATTCTTTCATAAACACCACCGCTCAGAAAATTGGCTGAACTGATAACTTTGCTTCTATGAAAAGAATGAGATTGTATGGTAAGGGATAACGAAATACCCAAAAGCAGCAAAAACAGTATTCTATTACTGTTTTTTATAATAAATGAAAATATTTGCTGCATTTCTTAACGGTATATTGAATGTTAGATATAAAGTAACTTCAGTAAAAGGTATTACTTAATCAAAATGTTTTTAAACTTTGTAATATTCTTAAGAGCCATTCCAGTTCCTCTTACTACCGCTCTCAATGGGTCTTCGGCAATATAAACCGGTAAATCTGTTTTTTGGGAGATTCTTTTATCAAGCCCTCTCAACATAGATCCACCACCTGCAAGATAGATACCTGTATTGTAAATATCGGCAGCTAATTCTGGAGGAGTTTGAGATAATGTTTCCATTACTGCATCTTCAATTCGTTGAATTGATTTATCCAATGCTTTTGCAATTTCTCTATAAGAAACCTCAACCTGTTTTGGTTTTCCTGTTAATAAATCTCTACCTTGAACTGACATATCTTCAGGAGGAGTTTCCAAATCTTCAATAGCAGCACCAATTTGAATCTTTATTTTTTCAGCAGTACTTTCCCCAACAAATAAGTTGTGTTGTGTACGCATATAATAAACAATATCATTGGTAAAAACATCTCCGGCAATTTTAACTGATTTGTCACAAACGATTCCACCTAATGCAATTACTGCAATTTCAGTTGTTCCACCACCTATGTCAACAATCATGTTTCCTTTTGGCTGCATAATATCGATTCCGATACCAATTGCAGCAGCCATAGGCTCATGTATTAAGTATACTTCTTTACCGTTTACTCTCTCACAAGATTCTTTTACCGCTCTCATCTCCACTTCGGTAATCCCAGAAGGAATACAAACTACCATTCTTAAGGCTGGTGTAAACATCCTTTTTTTCAATGCAGGTATGCTTTTGATGAACATACTGATCATTTTTTCTGAGGCATCAAAATCAGCAATTACACCATCTTTTAAAGGCCTGATTGTTTTAATGTTTTCATGCGTCTTACCTTGCATCATATTGGCTTCCTTACCAACTGCAATAATTTTGCCTGATATTCTATCACGCGCAACAATAGACGGGCTGTCAATTACGACTTTGTCATTGTGAATGATTAAAGTGTTTGCTGTACCAAGGTCTATCGCAATATCCTCGGTCATGAAATCAAAAAATCCCATATGCCTTTTAGGGGTTAAAAAGTTATAAATAAATTACGCACAAAGTTAAACAAATTAATGTTTAAAATGACGTGTTCCTGTAAATACCATCGCAAGATTATTTTCATTGCAATAATTAATACTCAATTCGTCTTTGATTGATCCTCCTGGTTGAATCACGGCTGTTATTCCAGCTTTCTTCGCTATTTCAACGCAATCTGGGAATGGGAAAAAAGCATCACTTGCCATAGAAGCACCTTCTAAACTAAATCCAAAAACTTTTGCTTTTTCAATAGCTTGCAATAATGCATCTACTCTTGATGTTTGTCCTGTTCCCGAAGAGATTAAAGTACCGTTTTTAGCGAAGACAATCGTATTTGATTTAGTATTCTTACACACTTTAGAAGCGAAAATCAAATCTTCAATTTCTTGCTCCGTAGGTGCTGTTGTTGTAACGGTTTTTAAGTCAGCTTTAGTATCAGTGATATTATTTCTTTCTTGAATTAATAAGCCATTCAAACATGTTCTCACCTGCTTTTGAGGTAGTTCAACATCATTTTGAATTAAAATAATTCTATTTTTCTTTTCTTGTAAAATAGCAATTGCTTCGGCATCATAAGATGGAGCGATTACAACTTCACAGAATAATTTATTTATTTCATTGGCAGTAGCCACATCTATTGTCGTATTAGCAATCAGCACACCTCCAAAAGCAGAAGTAGGATCACAAGCCAATGCAACATTGTAAGCCTCAGAAATAGTATCTCTTGTAGCTAATCCACAAGCATTGTTATGTTTTAAAATTGCAAATGTTGGGCCGTCAGTCTTGAATTCGTGAATTAAGTTTACCGCAGCGTCAACATCCAATAAATTGTTATATGATAATTCTTTACCGTGAACTTTAGTGAACATAGCGTCAAAATCTCCGAAGAAAAATCCTTTTTGGTGTGGATTTTCCCCATATCTTAATACTTGTCCGTTTTCTATACTAGCTTTATAGATAGTTTCGTCAGTATTGAAATAATTAAAGATAGCTCCATCATAATGAGAAGAAACATGAAAAGCTTTGGTAGCCAATAATTTTCTGTCTGCCAATGTTGTACCTCCATTTTGAGCAGTAATCATGTCCAAAAACAGACTGTATTGATCCATAGAAGGAACGATTACGGTATCTTTAAAGTTTTTTGCGGCAGCACGAATCAATGAAATACCACCAATATCTATTTTTTCAATAATATCTTCTTCACTAGCTCCTGAAGCTACTGTTTTTTCAAAAGGATATAAATCAACAATTACCAAATCAAGCTGCGGGATATTGTATTCCTGCATTTGTTGTACATCACTTTCATTATCTTGACGGTTTAAGATTCCACCAAAAACCTTAGGATGCAATGTTTTAACTCTTCCACCTAAAATAGAAGGATAAGAAGTTACATCTTCAACAGGAATAACAGGGATTCCTAAATTTTTAATGAATTCCTCGGTTCCTCCTGTAGAATAAAAAATTACATTTTGCTCGTGCAGTTTTCTTACAATTGGCTCAAGACCTTCTTTTGAAAAGACCGAAATTAATGCTGATTGGATTGTTTTTGTTGTGTTCATTGAGTAGTTATGATTATAAAGTGCAAAAATAGTTTTTTTTGATAATATAATTCAATAAAAAATATGTAACAATGTCTTAAAATAACATACCAATTGTTAAATGTATTTTTTTTAGGTTTTTGAAACCGCTCAGACGAAATTTCTTCACACTTAAAAATAAAAAGCGGTTCCTGACAACCAAATTTTAAATACTTTTCGGAAGAAATAAAAAGATAGAATTTTACACTAATACAAATTCAAAAAACATGCTAGTTTACCTACGATTATTAAAAGAGAGTTTTGGTTTTGCCATGAATGCTTTACGCAGTAATAAATTAAGAACACTACTTTCTCTATTGGGGGTTACTATTGGTATATTTTCTATAATAGCAGTACTTGCGGCAGTAGATTCATTAGACAGAAAAATTTCAAGTGAGTTAAGCAGCCTGGATAAAAACACTATTTATTTATTGAAATTTTCGTTTGGCCCTTCGGACATACCACAATGGAAAAGAGAGCAATTTCCTAATGTAAAATATACAGAATATGTTTATCTAAAAAACACAATGACTCACACAGAACAGATAGGATACCAAATATTTACCAAAAGCGAATCAATAAAATACGAATCCAACACAGTGAGTGACGTGAATATTGTTCCTGTTTCCTATGAGTTTATAGATATTCAGGGATTGAAATTTGAAAAAGGAAGATTTTATAATGAATCTGAAGCCAACTCAGGAACTCCGGTAATTGTAATAGGTAACGATATTGCAAAATCACTTTTTAATGACTCTGAACCCCTAGGAAAAAATGTGAGATTATATGGTCAACGATTTACCGTAATAGGCGTTTTAAAGAAAGAAGGCTCTTCGCTTGGTGATAGCAATGACACTGCTGCTTTTATTCCAGTTAATTTTGTTCGTAGGCTGTATGGCGATAATAATCCAAATTTAACGAATGTAATCATATTCAAACCCGAAAATGGAGTGGATATGGAAGAGTATAAAAGTGAGATAACGCAAAAACTAAGAAATTTTAGAGGACTGAAAGCTGGTGAAATTGACAATTTCTTCATCAATGTTTTTGGTGGATTTCTCGATCTCATCAATGGAATAATAAGTTCTTTACGATTAGGTGGTATTTTTATAAGCTTTTTTTCCTTTCTCGTTGGAGGCTTTGGAGTTGCTAATATCATGTTTGTTTCCGTAAAAGAGCGAACCAATTTAATAGGTATACAAAAATCATTAGGCGCCAAAAACAGATTTATATTATTCCAGTTTTTATTTGAAGCTATCATTCTTTGCGTTATTGGAGGCACAATTGGTTTATCAATTGTCTGGTTATTATCAATCTTATTGACTAATTTATTAGATTTTGAATTTGTTTTAAGTTTTTGGAATATCTTAATCGGCTCAGGGTTGTCAATTATTGTTGGGATAATTTCAGGAATTCTTCCAGCAATTAGCGCATCCAAACTAGATCCTGTGGAAGCCATTAGAACCGGAATGTAGTATGTTGTATTTTCGTTATTTAATTGTAAATTTTGAAGACTAGAAATAATTAGGTATTTTTGGTAAGCAGACCTATTTAAAAAATAAATAAATGAGCTTTATTCTAAAACCTGTTGATACTGTTGAGTCTATTACTAGAGAAGATTTTAAAAAAAATTATTTAGATAAAAGAAAACCATTAATTATAAAAGGACTAACTAAGGATTGGCCTGCAAGAGAAAAATGGTCAACCGATTATTTCAAGCAAATTGCGGGAGATATTGAAGTAAAACTAGTGGACAATTCCAAAGCTGATCCAACTAAAGTAATTAATGCCTCTATTGCCAGTATGAAATTTGGCGAATATCTGGATTTAATAAAAAGAGAACCTACAGATCTGCGTATTTTTTTCTTTAATCTATTCAAACACAAACCCGACTTAGTTAATGATATAAAAGTTCCAAAAGACTTAATGGGTGGGTTTATCGAAAGCATGCCTGCTATGTTTTTTGGAGGCTCCAAGGCTATTACCTTTTTACATTACGACATCGACTTACCTCATCTTTTCCACACTCATTTTGGAGGAAGAAAACACATTATATTATTTGACAATAAATGGAAAAAAAGGCTTTATTGCATTCCCAATACGACTTATGCATTAGAAGATTATGATGTTGCCAATCCAGATTTCGAAAAATTCCCTGCATTAAAAGGAGTTGAAGGTTATGAAGTTTTTTTAGAACACGGCGACACCTTGTTTATGCCAACAGGGATGTGGCACTGGATGCGCTACATAGATGGCTCTTTCTCACTGACGCTTCGTGCATGGGATCGATCTATTACTCGCAAAATGTCCAGTGTTTGGAGTTTATTCATGCATGGTGCTGTAGACAGCGCCATAAAAGTAACCTTCAAAGGGCGTTATGCAAAATGGCGAGAAAAACTGGTTTTTAAAATAGCCGAAAAAGAGCTTAAAAAAGGAAGACCGAAAAATTAGCACAATTTAGAATTGCCTTTTTCTGAAAAGCAGATGTAAAAAAGAGATTGTCTATACTTTTTAGACTGCACTCTTTTTATCTTTAGTTTTTCCTTTTAACAAATTCAATAGGTTCTTGAAATTTTATTCTTTTTTTATCCCATTTAATATCATCGGAATCATAATGTTTATTTTTTTTTATATAAAAAATAACAGTATCTTCTTCTTGAGTTGTTCGTCGTATAGCAACAAAATCTCGATCTCTCTTATAAAAGTTTAAAGATTTACGTAAATCGAAAAAAATTTTAGAATTTATAGTATCGGAATGTGATGCAATAAAAGTTGCATTTCTAAAATCATCATTGTAATTCAACTTTATAAAATCAAAAATGTTTTTATTTGAAATTTCAATTAAATCTCGGGGATTTAAATCTACAAAATAAGGAATTGTATCTGCTGTAAGTGTCCCACAAATCATACCTATTCCTTTGTTTTTCATGTAATAAACAGTAGTGTCAGAATTAATAATAAAGGTATCAGTTCCATTAAATAGCCAGCCAGGAATAGGCGGAGGAGGAGGAATTGTATCACTACCACTAATTTTTTCTTTGCTTTCATGAGAAATTATATAAGGAATGTTTTTTTTTATACTTTCTTTCTTGTGACAATTCCCAAAGAAGAAACAAATAATTAAGCCAATAAAAATTCTTGTCATAAACGGTAAGATTAAAATTAAAGATATAAAAAAATCCCAAGAAAAATTTTCCTTGGGATTTTATGTTTTTAGAAGTTTAAAAACTATCTAATTTCATTATTTTGAATCAAATCGATGTATAAGTTAATCTTATCTTTCAATTCTTTTCTAGGCGTAATAAAATCTAAGAAACCATGTTCAAGAAGAAACTCGGCAGTTTGAAATCCTTCCGGTAAATCTTTACCTGTTGTATCTCTTACCACACGTGGACCAGCAAAACCAATTAAGGCACCTGGCTCAGAAATATTGATATCTCCCAACATTGCATAAGAAGCAGTTGTTCCTCCTGTAGTTGGATCGGTACAAAGTGAGATATAAGGTAATTTAGCTTCGGCTAGTTGTGCCAATTTTACAGATGTTTTTGCCAATTGCATTAAAGAATAAGCAGCTTCCATCATTCTGGCACCACCAGATTTGGATATCATTACAAAAGGTAATCTATTCTTGATCGCATGATCAATTCCTCTTGCAATTTTCTCTCCTACAACTGCCCCCATAGATCCACCGATAAAGGCAAAATCCATACAGCAAATTACTAATTCTCTCCCTTTTGATTTTCCAACTCCAGTGCGCACTGCATCTTTAAGTTGGGTTTTGTCCATAACCTCTTTTAATCGATCTGCATATTTCTTGGTATCAACAAAATGCAATGGATCTTTAGAAGTCATATTTTTATCTAATTCAACAAACTCATTGTTGTCAAATAAAATATCAAAATAGGCTTCACTCCCAATTCTAACATGGAAACCATCTTCGGGACTTACAAATAGATTACGAGCTAATTCTTCAGCGTCAATAATTTTCCCTGTAGGTGATTTGTACCAAAGCCCTTTTGGAATATCCATTTTGTCTTCAGTAGCCGTAGTGATTCCTTTTTCTTTTCTTTTAAACCAAGCCATTTTTTTTTATTTTAGATCAAAATTTAAGGTTTTAGATTTCAATACGAAATATAAAACCTTAAATATAAAATTATAGTGTATTCACATTATTTAAATCAGCAAATGCTTGCTCAAGTCTTGTATTGAAAGTTACTTCACCTTCACGCAACCATTTTCTTGGATCGTAGAATTTTTTGTTTGGAGCATCAGCACCTGTTGGGTTACCAATTTGAGTTCTAAGGTACTCAACATTGTTTACCATAAAATCACGAATACCTTCAGTAAATGCAAATTGCAAATCAGTATCAATGTTCATTTTTACAACTCCGTAGCTAATTCCTTCTCTGATTTCTTCCAATGTAGAACCTGATCCACCGTGGAAAACAAAATCAACAGGATTTAATCCAGTGTTGAATTTTTCTTGAACATAATCCTGAGAATTTTTCAAGATTTTTGGAGTTAATTTTACGTTTCCTGGTTTGTAAACACCGTGTACGTTTCCAAAAGCTGCTGCAATTGTAAATTTCGGACTTACTTTAGATAATTCTTCGTAAGCATAAGCAACCTCAGAAGGTTGAGTATATAATTTTGAGCTGTCTACATCAGAGTTGTCTACACCGTCTTCTTCACCACCAGTGATTCCAAGTTCGATTTCTAGAGTCATCCCCATTTTGCTCATTCTTTCTAAATAACCTTTACAGATTTCGATGTTTTCTTCGATTGGCTCTTCAGATAAATCAATCATGTGAGAAGAGAACAATGGTTTTCCAGTTGCTGCAAAATGCTCTTCCGAAGCATCTAACAATCCATCAATCCAAGGTAATAATTTTTTAGCACAGTGGTCAGTATGCAAAATAACTGTTGCTCCGTAAGCTTCTGCTAATGTATGAATGTGTTTTGCTCCAGCAATACCACCTGCGATAGCGGCTTTTTCTCCAGCATTAGAAAGTCCTTTTCCAGCATTAAACTGTGCTCCACCATTTGAAAATTGGATAATAACTGGTGCGTTTAATTTAGCTGCAGTTTCTAATACTCCATTAATTGTGTCTGATCCAACAACGTTTACAGCAGGAAGTGCAAATCCTTTTTCTTTTGCGTAATTGAAAATCTCTTGTACTTGATCTCCTGTAGCCACTCCGGGTTTGATATTGTGTGCCATTGTAATTTTTCTTTTAATTGTTTTTTTTTAGTTTTTAGATTATAATTTGCAAAAATAAGAATTAATTAGCACTTAGAAAGGGTAATTGATGCCAAAATTAAATACTGAATTTGCAAAATTATATTGTGTGAACCATCTATCTCCCATTTCTAAGGCAGGATTGTATGTTTTGAATCCCATATCAACCCTAACAGCAAAAAAACCTAAATCATAACGGATACCAAATCCAGTACCTAAAGCTATTTCTTTTAAATCTTCTATCGAATTAAATTTTGCAGGCTCATAATTAACTACATCCAAAACATTCCAAATATTTCCGGCATCAGCAAAAAGAGCTCCATTCCATTTTCCAGTAATTAAAAATCGATACTCTCCACTGATTGCAATTTTCATATTGGCTTCGTTAAAATCATTAGAGAAAGAGCTACTTCCCGGCCCCAAATCATAAGGCTGCCAAGCTCTATTATCATTGGCTCCACCCGCATAATAACTCTTTGAAAAAGGAATAGAATTTGAGTTTCCATAGGGAATGGCAATACCGAAAAAAGCTCTCATCGCAAAAACATTTGCCTTATTTACATTCCAATGTTTGATAAAATCAAATTCTGTTTTTATATATTCCGAATATTCTAAATTAAAAATTTCATAATTCCCATTTTCGTTCTTAGGGATGTTACTTACATTTGAAATTAAAGATAGTAATGTTCCAGCAGATTCAATTTTGGTTCTAAAAGTATAAAAGGTATTATCTTGTAGATCTTTCTTACTTGTTTTGGTAAAATTAAAATTAGTAGCCAAAATAAAATCATTATCCGTAAGTCTTATCCTTTGTTGTTCAATATTGCTTACGTCTTGGTATTCTTGATTATCTGGTCGCAAAACTGTTTGTAACGTTAAAACATCTTTTGTAAAACCAGAGGTTCCGCTTTCAATAATCAAATTATTCTGGCCATCAACATAAGTTGGATTGGTATTATATGTTTTCCCTATATTATTTAAAGCATCATAAGAACTATTATAAACATTAAAATAATTTTCGGGATTCAAATTACGAACGTACTGAAAATTCAATAGATCAAACCTCGTGGTAGTGTTCTTTTTAGGAGTCCAGTTATAAGAGAGCGATCCTGTAAAATTTTCTTTATCCAGTCCAATATTTGTTTGCTTGGAAAGACCTAGACTAACAACCGTGGATGGTATCATACTTTTCGGAATTATTTTTTCTGTTTTAATGGGGAATAGAATCCTCGGAAAATTTAGTTTCGCATCTAAGCCATATTCTGAAACATTGAAAAAACTATCATTGGAATCAGCAATATCATTGGAAGCACCAATATTTCCTCTGGCCGAAAGCTCTAAAGTCTCAGCTCCATTAAAAACATTTCGGACTGTTTCTGTAATACTACCTGTAATCCCAAAATCTTCTATATTAGAATGGGTAGCATCCAAAGTATATCCAAAACTATATTTTTTACGTGGACTTAAATAAATTTTAGCAATCAAGGACTGACCTAATGTATCTTTGGGATCGATCTGATATTGTATGGTCGGATAATTAAATACCTTTAAATTATTCAAATATCGAGTAGTTAAAACAGTTTTGTTATCATTAAAAAGACTTCCCTTAGTTAAGAAAACAGCATCTGTTATAGCATGCGGACGGTATTTTATTTTTTCATATCCATACAAATTCATGTTATTATAGGTCACACTGTCTTTTATCGCCAAATCATGTCTTTCCGTCTTATAATCGGTGTAGATTTTAATCTCGCTGATTTTGTATAATTTAAATGGCTCTGTCTTTGTAGAATCATTCTCCTGATAAGAATAATCTCCAACATTCAAAATTACACTGGCTTTGCCTTTTTTATTTATCGTATCAATATCAAAAGTGACATAATTAGCCTGAAAACGGTAGGCTCCGTGGTTTCTAAAAAGAGTCGTTAAGCGATTCTTTTCATTTTCAAAATCTTCTGTTTTATATTGTTTCCCTGGGACAATAAGTGATTTTGAAGTTTTATAAATAGAGTCTAACGCAGGTGTTTCAATTGCAGTTCTTAAAGAATCAATAAAATATGGATTCCCAGTTGTTAAATAGTATTTTAACTGGGCACTTTTAGGAGCCAAAGAGTCTCTCTTATAAGTGGCATCTACGTCAAAATAACCATTATTAAAATAATAACTTTTAAGTCGCGTAAGTGATTTTTTAGCTTTTATAGTATCCAAAATTACAGGCGCCTCCCCTGTTTCTTTTAAAAAATTATGTCTCCCAAGGTACCAAAAAGATTTACGAAGCCCTTCTATTTGTTTTGCCGAAAGCCATTTAACTTCCCTATCATATTTCTTTTTATTGTTTAAGTATTTTAAATTAAATGTAGAATCAGGATTTGGGTTTGCCAAGTTATACAAATTCAACAAAAATCGATACCCAACTATAGGCACTTTACTATTTGGCTGCTGATACAATTGATCATAGATAGTTTGATTCTTGAGTAATTTACCGTTTTCAAAAATTTCATTTTTGACAAGAAGCTGTTTTCTAGCAGGAACCCTCTTTTCTGAATTACAAGCATAGAAAAGAACGCTAATTAGGATAAATAATGATATTTTTGCAAGATTCTTTTTCTTCTCAAAAAGTATGGATTGCTCAAGATACCCAGCAAACCGCTTTTTTGTTTTAAAGGAAGAAAAAAATTTATTCATGAGGGGACTCGTATTATAGAATATTTAATTCAAAAGTACATTTTTTTATGCTTAGTAAAAACCAAACAAAGCTTATATCTAGTTTACAACAAAAAAAACATCGTTTTGCAAATCAATTGTTTTTTGCAGAGGGTGTAAAAGTAATTCAAGAATTAGTAAAATCAAATTTTGAATTAGAACATCTTTACACAACCAATGAAGACTTTAATGATATTGCCTCTCATAAAAGAAGCGTTATTTCAGAAAATGAATTAAATAAAATTAGCGCTTTATCCACACCGAATACTTGTTTAGCAGTATTCAAAATTCCTCAAGAAAGCGAGATCATTGAATCTGGACTTGTTGTTGCCCTTGACTCTATCCGTGATCCTGGCAATTTAGGAACAATTCTGAGACTTTGTGATTGGTTTGGAATCCAGCAACTAATATGCTCAAAAGAGACGGTTGACATTTATAATCCTAAAGTCGTTCAGGCCACAATGGGTTCTATTGCAAGAGTAAATGTCAATTATGTTGACTTAGATATCTTTATAACAAAAACTAAATTACCTGTTTTTGGAACCTTTATGGACAGTGAAAACATTTACAAAACGACTTTACCTCAAGAAGGCATTATAGTTATGGGAAATGAAGCCAACGGAATTTCTGAAAATATAGAAAAACTGATTACCAAAAGACTTACCATTCCACGTTTTGGAGATCTTCAAATCACCGAAAGTCTAAATGTGGCTACTGCAACAGCCATTATCCTAAGTGAATTCAGAAGACAAAATTAAAAGTAGTTAATTTTAGTGAAAGGTAAAATTAATCAAAACCCCTCTCGATTTCATAGCCTCAATATTACCTGTCCAAGGACTGTTAGGATCTTTGTCACGTATTAATTCGTCAGAAATTCCAAATTGTCCTCGAATCGATGGAGAAAATATAAAGTATTCTGAAAAAATATCAATCCCAAAACCCAACTCGTAATTGGTGGTCCAGCTTTTTACTCTAAATCGCTCTTCTAGATTGTCGTCTAAGGATTTCGCATTACTAGACAAATTCAAATTTGCTGATACTCCTCCCAATAAATAAGGACGAACGTTTCCAGTTCGAAGAGAAGAAAATTTCAACAATAAAGGAAAATTAATATAAGTACTGTTTATATCTCTGATTGCATCGTTTGGACTATTAAAACCAATATTAGGAGGATAATGTAACGTTCTATTGGCGTAATAAAGTCCTGGCTCAAAACGCAAGTCCAAATATTCCATCAATCTTACATTGGTCACTAATCCAACATTGAATCCCACAGCATTGTCCGTTTGAATATCTGTTGAATATGCTGGATCCGTTTCCATTTTTTTATAATCAATCTTAAAATCATAAGAGTTAAATCCTAAAAAAAAACCAAAATAGATTTTTTTCTTTTGCCAGTTTTCTAAATTTATAATAGGATCCTTACCGAAAATACTTTTTGAATTTTGTGCGTTTCCTTTTATGGCAATAGTCAATAGAATTAATACAATTATTTTTTTCATAATTATGCTGAATGTTTTCAGTATTATTTTTTAGAAGCCGAGTAAATAGTTGCAACTCCAAAAGTCTGTGGCATAGCCTTTACATTTATAAACCCAATTTTCCTTAAAATATTGTTTAATGCTTCTCCATAAGGAAAAGAAGCAGCAGATTCGGATAAATAACCATAAGCTACATTGTCCTTTGAAAACAGCTTTCCTATTAATGGTAAAATATTTTTGGTATAAAAACTATACCCTTGTTTATAAGGTGTTTTCTCCGGTACGGAAGTTTCCAAAATAACAAAAATTCCTCCTGGTTTTAGAACCCTCAAAATTTCTGTCAACCCTTTTTCAAGGTGTTCAAAATTTCGAACCCCAAATGCTACGGTTATTGCATCAAAAAAATGATCTTCAAAAGGCATGTTTTCGGAATCTCCCAAGACCATCTCAATAGTTTGAGACAGCTTTTTTTCTTCAATTTTTTTTACACCTATCTCCAACATTCCAGCCGAAATATCAAGTCCGATGATTTTTTTAGCTCTCGTTTGCGCCATCAAAATAGCAAGATCACCAGTTCCTGTTGCAATATCCAATATTTTTTCAGGATTGGTCTTGGCAACCAACTGCAACACTTTTTTTCTCCATTTAACATCGATACCAAACGATATTATTCGATTAAGGCTGTCATAGTTCCCTGAAATATTATCAAACATTTTGGCAACTTGTTCTTTTTTACTGAGTGAAGAGTCTTTATAGGGTGTGATTTCTTTTGGCATTTTTTTTGTTTGTACAAATATAAACAAACTGTATAAACTATAAATGTGTTTTTGGTTTTGGTTAAAATTTTATTTGAAAATCTACTTTTGCATTAAATATCAGATTTAAAAACAAAAATGAAAATAATTGAAATATCACCAAAAGTGGGTATTGTGGAAACTGTTTTTATTACTGATGTTTGTACTTTAAAATTTAAATATTTTTTTTAAATGATTAGACGGGAATTAATGACCCAAATCAAATGGATGCTTCTTGCGCTATTTATCTCATTTGTTCTTGTATTATTTTTTGAAGGTACCGTCAGTAATGGCAGTATTATTTTAAAAGCGCAAAATACGTTCTTAGGATTAAATTTGTTTTTGGAAATTTTAATTTTCTTTGCCTTTAGTACCTTTGTGGTATTTGGTACTAAAGGCTTTTTTGAGTTGTACTCTCAAAGATTATCAAACTATATTGTTCTCATTTCGGGGATAGTATTGATATTTGTGATTTGTATATTATGTTATCAAATCTTAGTACAAGAATGAGTCATCCCGCTAATCATTAAAAAAAGCATCCTAATATTTAGGATGCTTTTTTTTTGAGTTTTATTTAAATGTTACCTTAGAATCAAAACAATAAACATTTACACTTTGACGAATGTTTGATAGGTATAAGCAAATTGATGCTTATCGTCTATAGGATTAAATTCTGATTGAATTTCTTTCCAATCATCGGAATTGATTTCTGGAAAAAAAGCATCTGCATCAAAGCTATGATGCACTCTCGTGATTTCAAGCTGGTCTGCAAATGGGAGCCCCAAATTATAAATTTCTCCACCACCAATAATAAATGAAGTTTCATTTTCCGGGCAAATTGCAATTGCTTTTTCGATACTATCAACTACAACACAACCTCCTGGATTATAGTCTTTATTTCGTGTTATAACAACATGTGTTCTATTAGGAAGTGGCTTTGGAAAACTTTCAAAAGTTTTTCTCCCCATTATTATATGATGCCCTGTAGTTAAGGATTTGAATCTTTTGAAATCATTGGGTAAATGCCAAACTAGCTCGTTATTTTTTCCAAGTGCATTATTTTCTGCAACGGCAGCAATCATGATAATCATACTTAATGGTGTTATTTAGAATTAGTTTCTTCAATTTTGGATTTCAATTGCTCTATTTTTTTTTGCTGTAAAGCTACAAGCCGATCAATCTGGTCTCTTTCCCAATTTTTATTCATAAAACGATCAGTTATAAAAACTTTTATAAAATGTAAAATAAAAAAGAATAACCATAAAGTAATCCCCCAAACACACCAATGTATATTCAATCCCGTATCAAAAAAATAAGCTGCTGCAATCAAGAAAATACTGAACAACATCAAGAAAACAAAATGATAGTATAATCTTTTCTTTTGTTTTATTCGGTTTCTGGCGTACTCATATTGTTCGTGTAATTCTTTTTCCATGATTTAAAATTTTGCTCATAAAGGTAAAATTTATTTTCAAAAGTCTCCATTATGATTATTGAATATTTAAAGAGAAAACGTTTTCTTTTTTTTAAATTAAGATTTAAACGATTCAATTTCCTTTTAAAAGTAAAAAAAAGAATACTTTTTTGCTATTATGCTAAAAATGAGGTGGTTTGTGAAAACTTAAAAATATTTCATTTACTTTGTTATAACTTTAAAAATGAAATAGTTATGTCTGTAAAAAAACAATTTATAAAAACTAAGCCCGTTTGTAAGGTTACCTTTTCTGTAGAAGCAAAAGAAGCCAATCAAGTATCTGTAATTGGTGATTTTAATAATTGGAAAGAAGAAGAAGGAGCCTTAAGCAAATTAAAAAATGGAACTTTCAAAGGGTCTTTTGACTTAAATAAAGATTCAGCATACGAGTTCAAATATGTAATTGACGGTGCTTACGTAAATGAGCCAGAAGCCGATTCATTCAAGTGGAATGATTTCGCGGGAGCCGAAAATAGTGTATTACTAGTATAACAATCAAAAAAAATCCGCTTTAAGCGGATTTTTTAATTTTATACAGCTACACTTCCCTTGATTAGGGCATGTGGCTCATATCCTTCTAGTGTAAAATCATCAAAATCAAAATCGAAGATGTTTTTCACATTTGGATTTAAAATCATTTTCGGCAATGGTTTTGGTTCACGAGTAAGTTGTAACTCGAGTTGCTCAAAATGGTTATTGTATATATGTGCATCGCCAAATGTGTGTATAAATTCACCTACTTCAAGGTCACAAACTTGTGCGATCATCATAGTTAACAATGCATAAGAAGCTATATTAAAAGGAACTCCCAAAAAGACATCAGCACTTCGTTGATACAATTGGCAGGAAAGTTTCCCTTTCGTCTCTCCTTTAGATTCATCTGGAGAAGCTACATAAAACTGAAAAAAGGCATGACAAGGAGGCAATGCAGCTTTATTATTGGCAACATTTTCCTCAAAAGACTTCGTTGTATCCGGTAAAACCGATGGATTCCAAGCCGAAATTAACATTCTTCGGCTGTTTGGATTTGTTTTTAATTCAGTAATAAGTTGGCTAATCTGGTCAATTTCCTCACTGTTCCAATTACGCCATTGGTGACCATAAACAGGGCCTAAATCACCGTTGCTATCTGCCCAGGCATCCCATATTTTAACTCCGTTTTCTTGAAGATATTTGACATTGGTATCTCCTTTAAGAAACCAAAGCAATTCATAAATAATCGATTTTAAGTGTAATTTCTTGGTAGTTACCATCGGAAAACCTTCACTCAAATCAAATCGCATTTGATAACCAAATACGCTTTTTGTACCAGTTCCGGTGCGATCTCCTTTTTGACAACCATTATGCATAATATGTTGTACTAAGTCTAGATATTGCTTCATTTGTATTTGATTGTTAAACTGTTTATTCGTTTATTCGTCAATTTGTCTAACAAAAACGATTAAACAAATTACCGATTAAACTATTCTAAATTATGATTCTCTCTTAGAAATTTCATCACGAATTTTGGCCGCTTTTTCATAATCTTCATGCTCCACAGCTTGTTCCAGCAATTCATTTAATTCCTGTAAAGTATGATTAGAATATGTACTACCCGATTCGTTGCTTTCAGTATTTCCAAAAGTTTCAGGATTAGAAAGAATATCTTCCATTTCATTTGGCGAATCTGTTTCAAGAGGATTCGCTTTCAAGAAAATACCCGCTTTGTCCAAAATGTTTTTATAGGTAAAAATAGGAGCATTAAATCGAATAGCTAAAGCAATAGCATCCGAAGTTCTGGCATCAATTATTTCTTCAATTTTATCTCTTTCGCAAATAATGCTAGAATAGAAAACACCATCTACTAGTTTGTGAATAATCACTTGTTTTACCACAATATCAAATCGCTCTGCAAAATTTTTAAACAAATCATGTGTCAAAGGACGTGGTGGCTTAATTTCTTTCTCTAAAGCAATTGCAATAGACTGAGCCTCGAATGCTCCAATAACGATAGGCAATTTCCTTTCCCCATCAACCTCATTTAAAATTAACGCATAAGCGCCATTTTGAGTTTGACTGTATGAAATTCCTTTTATAGATAATTTAACTAAGCTCATGTTGGTATAATGGGAAGCACTAAGTACTCTAATTAATTATGTCTTTTTCCTTGTTTTAAATAATGTGCAATTTTAATCAAAATATATGGAACAAAAAAGCTACCTAAAGCAAAGATACGATTATCTTATTTTTAGGTAGCTAATTATAGTAGAAATTAAATATCTATGATTGTTGCTCTTTAAAAGCTTTGAATTTTGTTATTAATTGTGGTACAATTTCGAACGCATCTCCTACAATTCCATAGTCGGCTACTTTAAAGAAAGGAGCTTCTGGATCACTATTGATAACCACTTTTACTTTAGAAGAGTTGATACCCGCAATATGCTGAATAGCTCCAGAGATTCCAATAGCTATATATAAATTCGTAGCAACTGGTTTTCCAGTTTGACCAACGTGTTCTCCATGAGGTCTCCATCCTAAATCAGATACCGGTTTTGAACAAGCAGTTGCAGCTCCAAGAACTGACGCTAATTCTTCAATCATTCCCCAGTTCTCAGGTCCTTTAAGGCCACGTCCTGCAGAAACAACGATATCAGCATCTGCGATAGAAACTTTACCTGAGACTTTTTCAACAGATGTTACTTTTACTCCAAAATCAGCATCTCCGATAGTTGGATTAAAATCTTCTTCGGTTAATGATGAAGCACTTTCAAAAATACCATAAGAGTTTTTACCGATTGATAATACTTTTACATCGGTATTGATTTCTGTTATATTGAAAGCTTTGTTTGAAAAAGCGGTTCTTTTTACTTGAAATGGCGAAGTGCTTACTGGCAAACCAACAACATTTGAAGCATAACCAGCTTCTAACGCTACAGCTACCAATGAAGCTAAGTAAATACTGTCTGTTGTAGAAGATAACAAAACCACTTTAGTAGCCTCTTTCTGTGCAGCTTGTTTGATAACATCAGCATAAGCTTTGGCAGTAAAACCAGCTAATTTATCATTGCTTACTTTCAAGACTTTGTCTACTCCGTATTTTGACAATTCAGAAACATCTCCTGCGTTTACAGTCACTGCCGTTACGGTTGTTCCTAATGATTCTGCTACTTTTTTGGCATAAGAAGCTAATTCTAATGCTACTTTTTTAAATTTTCCTTCTGCAGATTCTGCATATATTAATATTGACATATTTTTTTATTTTAAATGTTGAATTATAAATTTTAAATGTTTTGAGAATGTTAGTTCACAACTTAAAAATTCATAATTTAAAATTATATTACCTTAGCTTCGTTGTGCAATAAATTAATTAATTCATCCAAATTATCAGCCGAAATTAATTTAACCGCCGATTTAGGAGCTGGCTTTTCAAACTTCACCGCTTTGGTATTTACGGCAGCGTCAACAGGCTCAAGGATTGTTAATGCTTTAGTTCTAGCAGTCATAATTCCTCTCATATTCGGGATTCGTAAATCTTTCTCCTCTACAATTCCTTTTTGACCTCCAATGATAATAGGTAATGAGGTACTTACTGTTTCTTTACCTCCATCTATTTCACGAACAGCAGTTACATTAGCTCCATCAACGGTGATACCTGTACATGAGTTCAAAAAGTTGTATCCTAAAATCCCAGCAATCATTCCAGGAACCATTCCTCCATTATAGTCTAATGATTCTTTTCCGGCAATCACGACATCGTAACCTCCATTTTTAATTACTTCTGCCAATTGTTTCGCTACAAAAAATCCATCCGTAGGATTAGCGTTGACACGAATGGCTTCATTAGCACCTATCGCTAATGCTTTTCTCAAAGTAGGCTCTGTTTCTGGCCCACCAACATTTACTACTGTAACTATAGCACCTTGTTGCTCTTGAAACCAAATGGCTCGGGTTAGACCAAATTCGTCATTTGGATTAATTACATATTGAACTCCATTGATATCAAACTCAGCGTCTCCGTTAGTGAAGTTGATTTTTGAAGTAGTATCAGGAACGTGGCTGATGCAAACTAATATTTTCATAATAATATATATTAAATTCTTTTTTTTCTTTGACAAATTTAAAATAATAAATCGAATAATATACTATGCATGCATAATATTTTTTACAACTATTACGATTTCGCAAATCACATTAGAGTAATTAATGTTTTAATCAGAATTATTATAAATAACTGAGCCAATTTTGTGATTTAAGCAACTTATTCAGATCTGGCATTCATCCAAATGAAATTTTGATACCACAATTTTCAATTCAGCAACAATTCCCTAGCCCAGATAGTAGCGGCATCCTTCTTGTGGCCTCGTTTTTTTCTAACGAGACCACAAGAAGATATAGCGGATAGCTGGAAATAGCTCCTAAAAAAAACAATAGTATAAAACCTTGTTATTTTAAAGTGATTTATGCTTTTAAGTAATTTAAAATAATTATTTTTGCATTTCTAAAAATTACACACAGACTATATAAATATGAGAACGATACAATTTAGAGAGGCCATTTGTGAAGCAATGAGCGAAGAAATGCGTCGCGATGAGTCCATATACTTAATGGGTGAAGAGGTAGCGGAATACAATGGTGCCTATAAAGCATCTAAAGGAATGCTTGCCGAATTTGGTGAAAAAAGAGTAATTGACACGCCAATCGCCGAACTTGGTTTTACTGGAATTGCAGTTGGATCAGCAATGAATGGATGTCGCCCGATCGTTGAATATATGACTTTCAACTTTTGTTTGGTTGGAATTGATCAAATTATAAATAATGCTGCCAAAATGCGTCAGATGACTGGTGGGCAATTTAATGTGCCAATCGTTTTTCGTGGACCTACTGCTTCGGCAGGACAATTGGGAGCAACACACTCACAAGCAATCGAGAACTGGTTTGCCAATACTCCAGGACTTAAAGTTGTGGTTCCATCGAATGTTTATGATGCCAAAGGTTTATTGAAATCGGCTATTCGTGATAATGACCCAGTTATTTTCATGGAATCAGAACAAATGTATGGTGATAAAGGTGAAGTTCCAGATGGTGAATACACTATTCCTATTGGAGTTGCTGATATCAAACGTGAAGGAACAGATGTAACTATTGTTTCTTTCGGAAAAATCATCAAAGAAGCTTATATCGCTGCCGATGAATTGGCTAAAGAAGGTATTTCATGTGAAATTATCGACTTGAGAACTGTTCGCCCAATGGATAAGGATGCTATTTTAACTTCTGTTAAAAAAACGAATAGATTAGTAATTCTTGAAGAAGCTTGGCCTTTTGCAAGTGTATCTTCTGAGATTGCCTTCTTAGTTCAAGAACAAGCTTTTGATTTCCTTGATGCGCCAATACAACGTATTACAACTGCTGATACTCCAGCACCATATTCTCCAGTATTATTGAAAGAATGGTTGCCAAATGCTGCAGATGTTGTGAAAGCGGTTAAGAAAGTATTATACAAATAATAGAAAACAACAATTTAAAAAGCTTCATCAACCCTCCATTTGATGAAGCTTTTTTTTATATCATGAAGAAAATCCTACCGATTATAGCCTTCTTTTTATTTGTGGTAACACCCCAAATTTTCGCACAAACAAAAGTGAGCGGCATTGTTATTGACAAATCCAAACAGCCAATTCCATTTGCCAATGTAGTCTTTAAAAACTCCAGTATAGGAACTGTCACGAACGAAGACGGGCGGTTTTATATGGAATCTCCAAATAGCTATACTACGTTAGTAATAAGCTCAGTTGGTTTTTCTGAAAAAGAAATTACCCTTACCAAATCAGTCAATTATAATTTTACAATCGAATTAAGCGAACAGGAAAGCTTGAAAGAAGTGGTTGTCTATACCGGTAAAACTTCCAAAAAGAACAATCCTGCACTTGACATTCTGAGAAAAATTTGGGCTAAAAAGCGTAAAAATGGTCTGTATCAATTTGACCAATACCAAATGGAGAAATATGAAAAAGTTGAATTTGACATTAATTCCATTGACAGCGCCTATAGAAAACAAAAGATTTTCAAAGGTATGGAATTCATTTTTGACCATGTGGACACTTCAAAAGTAACTGGAAAAACCTATCTACCTATTTTTGTTAATGAAGCATTGATAGATGTTTACGGTGATAACAAAATACCAAAAGTAAAAGAGATTACAAAAGCCAATAAAACTTCTGGCTTTGAAGGAAATCAGCAAATTTTGTCTTTTATAAAAGATCTGTATTCGGATTATAATATCTACAATAATTACATTGCATTATTTGATAAAACCTTCACCAGCCCTCTTTCTACAACAGGAATAGATGTCTACAATTATGTTTTGAGAGACAGCACCTATATTGACAAAAAATGGTGCTACAACATTGTTTTTTATCCAAGACGAAAAAATGAACTGACTTTCAAAGGAGATTTTTGGGTTAATGACACCACATTTGCCATCAAAAAAATCAATATGGCCGTTACCAAAAGTGCTAACATCAACTGGGTAAAGGATATTTATGTCGAACAAGAATTTGATGTCTTGAACGACTCCATTTTTCTGCTGACCAAAGACTACTTGATGTCAGATTTTGCCGTAAACAAAAAAGAAAAATCAAAAGGAATCTACGGAAAGCGAACGACCTATTATCAAAATCATAAATTCAATATCGAAAAACCCGCTAAGTTTTATAAAGAAGAAGTGAATTTTATCGACAACGAAGTATATAAAAAGAGTGATGAATATTGGGAACAAAATCGTTTCGAAAAATTAAGCAAAGACGAGCAAGGCGTTTATAAAATGCTCGATACACTACAAACCGTCAAGGCATTTAAGCGACTCACGGACATAGTAACAATACTCGCAAGCGGATATATAAATTATGATGGATTTGATTTTGGGCCTATTTTTTCCAGCTTTGGATACAATGAGGTTGAGGGTTTCAGGACTCAATTAGGAGGTCGAACCTATTTTGGCCCCAATGATCCTTGGCGCATACAGGCATTTACGGCCTATGGATTTGACGACCATAAATTCAAATATGGTTTTGCCGGAAAATGGATGATAGAAAAGAAAAACCGAATTATTATTTCTGGTGGAAACAGGCGTGATATTGAACAATTGGGAGCTAGCCTGACCACAACCAATGATATATTGGCTAGGAATTTTGGTTCTTCGGCTTTTTTCACCACGGGATCCAATGGAAAATTAACCAATATAGGACTGACCAATGCCTACATTGCAATGGAGCCTATAAAAAACTTAACATTTCAAACGGGACTAACATACAAAACACTGGAATCGGCCTCGCCTGTTTTTAGTCTGGATTATTATACTACTTTGCCCTCGGCGGCAAATCCCTCAGGTATTGTAAAAAGCACCACAACTCAATCGGAGTTCAATATTCAAGCTGAGTATACACCCAACCGAAGAACTATTGCTTATGGTGTTGAAAGAAGCATAGCGAGTAGTCCATACACCACCCTATTTGTAAATTACAGCCAAGGGTACAAAGGAATTATCAATAGCGATTTTAATTATAAAAAAATTGAAATATATTACAAACAGCCTATAATTATTGGCCCGCTTGGTCGTACCAATCTGATATTGGAACTTGGAAAAACTTTTGGAACTGTTCCTTTGGGATTGTTGAGCATTGTACCTGGAAACCAGACATTTTTCACTATTGAAAACACATTCAGCAATCTTAATTATTACGAATTTATAACTGATAAGTATGCTACATTCCAATGGAATCATGATTTCAACGGAAGGTTGTTCGCCAGAGTTCCTTTTATGCGAAAACTTAATTGGAGAGAATTCGTAGGTGTAAAAGCCGCTTACGGAACCGTTTCGGATGCCAACAGAGCCATAAATGCTTCGGGAGTTGTCTATACGGCCCCCGAGAACCCGTATTGGGAATACAACGTGGGAATTGGCAACATCTTCAAGGTGTTCCGATTGGATTTTTCTTGGAGAGGCAATTATCTTGACACACCAAATGCAAATAGATTTGCCGTAAAAGGCTCGTTTGGTTTCTATTTTTAATGTTAAATTAAATTTGCTTTCTTCAGGTTATATGAGTACAATTTTAGAAAACAATAAAACCGCTTGGACAAACAACCTAAGGGCTGTAGCGACATTTAGTGTAATTTTTTTGCACGTCTCGTCTGGAATTTTAAGCCAATATGGGAGTGTGTCAAATTTTATTTGGTGGACAGGTAATATTTATGATAGTATAGTTCGTTTTTGTGTACCCTCTTTTTTAATGCTTACTGGTGCCTTAATGTTGAATAAAAATTATGAACTGAATGATTTCTTGAAAAAAAAATTTTTCAGAATTGTTTTACCTTTCATGTTTTGGAGTTTTTTTTACATATCATTTGCCTTAAAAAACAAACTTTCACAAAAGCCTGAAATGTCTATTTTTGAAATTCTTAAATGGTCTTTTAATTTATTTAAAAACGGAAGTTCATTCCATTTATGGTATGTATATATGATTATAGGTATTTATCTCTTTATTCCAATCCTAAACAAATGGATTCAAAATGCTAACGAAAAAGAGATTTTATATTTTATTTTTCTTTGGTTGTTTACCTTGTTAATTGAACTGCCTTTTTTATCTAAACTTAAAATCAATATCGATTTAACTTATTTTACAGGTTTTCTGGGGTATTTGGTTTTAGGCTATTATCTTTCAATTAAGAAATTTAGATTCAGCAAGAAAGCAACTAAATTGATTGCTACTTCCTTAATATTTTTGGGTGTTATCACTACTATATTGGGAACATATTTTTTGTCGAAAAGAGACGGTCAGTTTAATAGTTTTTTTTATGATTATTTGACCATAAATGTTTTAATCGCCACTGTTGGTTTTTTTCTTTTCTTTAAAAATTTAAATATTTCTAATTGCATTATTTTGAAAACGATTAATTTTATTAGCAAATATAGTTATGGCATTTACCTTGTTCATATTTTAGTTTTAAAATTCATGGAAACTTTAGGGATTAACTATAAATTTATAGAACCTATTTTTGCCATTCCGTTAACAACTTTGATATGTTTGCTTATTTCTACTTTAGTTATATATTCCATAAACAACCTCCCTTATGGTAAATACATCTCAGGATAATCTATTTACATAAGTAAAGTAATGGGCTAAAAAATCCAATCATGCAACAAGCAATCGATTATCTTTTTCAAAAAGATTCCATATTCAAACACATTATAGATACTTACGGATTACCGCCAATCCCGAAAAGACCTCAAGGATTTGAGACTTTGGTGTTATTGATTTTAGAGCAACAGGTTTCCATCGATTCGGCTAAAGCCACATTTATAAAAATCAAAGCACATACAAGCTGTAATCCCGAAACGATGTCTGTTTTGTCAGACGAAGAGTTTAGAGCTTTGGGAGTTAGCCGTCAAAAAACCAATTATATAAAAATATTAGCCCAAGCTGTTCTAAATAAAGAACTTGATATTGAAGGTTTGTCTACCAAATCAGCACTACAAGTTCGTGAAGAGTTAATCAAATTAAAGGGAATCGGAAATTGGACCATAGATATTTACCTGATGTTCTGTCTTCAAGAACCTGATTTAATTCCATTAGGCGACATTGCTGTAATCAATACAATTAAAGAATTACTTGACATTCATGACAAACAACAAATGGAAATTCATACTGAACAATGGAGTCCATACCGTTCTTATGCTACATTTTTGCTTTGGCATTATTATCTTAAAAAGCGTAAACGAACAATAGTTTATTAGTTTCAAAATAGGTAAGTTTAAGTTGTAAAGAATTAATACATCCAACAGAGAATAGACCGAAGCAATAGTTGATTTTTTTAAGTATTTTTTTATAAAGTGTTAGTGGTATGATTATTGCTGTTAAATAAAAGCAAAAATAATTTTCCAAACCACTAACTTAAATTACAATGAAAAAAACTTATCTATTAGTACTCCTGCTCTTAGCTTTACAAAACATATATTGCCAAGACACCATACAATTAAAAGATGTTGTTATCTCTGATAAAAAAACGAATAGAAAAGAAATTAAAACGATTCTTGAAAAAATCAGATATAATTTAAGAAAAAATTACAATCTAGGATACGTTGACTATACGACCAAACATTTTTCTGTAAAAGACAACAGAGATACATTAGTTAACAGGGTAATGGTAAATCACTTGGATATAAAGACCTTAGATCAATTCTATATTCACTATATGTTACTTGAGGACCCAAACAATCCTTTTTATACAGATACTTCTCCTTATTTTAATTATCAACCACATAATGATTCTTGGCTTTCTTTATCCATATTTTACGATAGTTTACATGTTATCGATTTTGATTTTTTTCATCTGAGTTATAATTACAAGTATGAAATGTCAAAAATAGATAATGTCACTACAGTTCAATTCACAACCGATAAATATTTTTGTGGCTATTTTACATTTAACAATAAAAATTTTAATATAATCCGGATAGCTTTTAAAAACACAAAGCCCTATAAATATTATTCGGATTCATCTCCAAGGAATCCAGTATTTAAACACCCAGAATTTGAATCGGAATGGAATTATAATAAAGTAACTGTTTTATTGGATTTTAAAGAAATAGATGACGGAAGACTATTACTAAAAAAATTGGATGCCATGCAAGAATTAACCAATTTTGAATATAGACGATATAATAGAAACAATGATTTAATAGTTCAAGATAGAAATTCAAAATTTCACACTACATTAAGTATGCGGCTTTTAGAATAAGCCGTTTTATTTTATCCAAGAAAAGCAACTCAGTAACTTTAACGAAAACGTTATAGTTATATATTGCCTTTTTTTATTGCAGAAAAGCATTCTTTGATTACTTTTGCAGTCGTTAATAAATTAAGAAAAGATAAAAGAAGAATGACTGCAGACAAATTAAAAACTTTTGATGTATTAATCGAAATACCAAGAGGAAGTAGAAATAAATACGAGTACGATTTTGCCATAAAAAGAATGCGTTTTGATAGAATGTTATTCTCTTCTATGATGTACCCAGCTGATTATGGTTTCATTCCTGAAACTTTAGCTTTGGATGGTGACCCATTAGACGTTTTAGTATTGGTAAACGAGCCTACTTTCCCTGGTTGTGTAATGGAAGTAAAACCTATTGGTGTTTTCCACATGGCAGATGATAAAGGACCAGACGAAAAGGTAATCTGTGTACCAGTTTCTGATCCAATTTGGAATTCATTAGAAAACCTTTCTGATATCAATCCACACTTATTGAAAGAAATCGAGCATTTCTTCCAAGTTTACAAAGATCTTGAAAACAAACAAGTAGACGTTGAAGGTTGGGGTGATGTAAATGAAGCGTACGCCATTATTAAAGAATGTACAGAACGTTTTGATCAAATAGAAAACAAACCAGCTGGATTATTTAGTATTAAATAATTTTAGTCCTCATATTTTATAAAAAAAGCAATACTCTTCAATGAGTGTTGCTTTTTTTGTTTAAATTGCTATCGATTAAAATTTTATACTAACAAACCAAAAAGAATATTTATGAATTCAATTATGATTTATGTGCCAATTTTTATGGCAATAATAGGGCTTATTTTTATGGCTATCAAAAGATCGTGGGTGTTAAAACAAGATTCTGGAGATGGTAAAATGAAAGAGATATCAGATCACATATATGAAGGAGCTTTGGCTTTCTTAAAGGCAGAATACCGATTATTGGCTGTCTTTGTATTAATCGCAAGTGTTGTATTAGCAGGAGTCACTCAAATCCCTGGAGTTAAAACAAATATATTAATAGTAGTTGCATTTATTTTCGGAGCATTTTTCTCAGCATTGGCAGGGAATATGGGAATGAAAATCGCAACAAAAACCAATGTAAGAACTACTCAAGCTGCTCGTACTAGCTTACCACAAGCTTTGAAAGTTTCTTTTGGCGGTGGAACTGTAATGGGATTAGGCGTAGCCGGTTTAGCTGTTTTAGGGTTGACCGGTTTTTTTATTGTTTTTTTCCAAATCTTCATGAAAGGACAATGGACTTCTACAGAAGATATGACGGTAGTTTTGGAAACATTGGCTGGTTTCTCACTTGGAGCTGAATCCATTGCCTTGTTTGCCCGTGTGGGTGGAGGAATTTACACCAAAGCTGCAGATGTAGGTGCCGATCTAGTTGGTAAAGTAGAAGCTGGTATTCCAGAAGATGATCCTCGCAATCCTGCTACAATTGCAGATAACGTGGGAGATAATGTAGGTGACGTTGCCGGAATGGGTGCCGATTTATTTGGATCGTATGTAGCAACAGTTTTGGCGGCTATGGTTCTTGGTAACTATGTTATCAAAGATATGGGCGGAAACATTCAAGATGCTTTTGGTGGAATAGGACCTATTTTATTACCAATGGCTATTGCAGGTTTTGGAATTCTGTTTTCAATCATTGGAACGATGCTGGTTAAAATTACAGATGAGAATGCAAAAGAAGCACAAGTTCAAAAAGCATTAAACATTGGAAACTGGGTTTCTATTGCTTTAACCGCAATCGCCTGTTTTTTCTTAGTTCAATATATGCTTCCAGAAACGATGAGTATGACTTTCTTTGGTGAAGGATCAATGGACATTTCATCAATGCGTGTGTTTTATGCTACGCTTATTGGATTAATTGTTGGTGGAGCTATTTCGTCAGTAACCGAATATTATACAGGTTTAGGAACAAAACCAGTAATGGCAATTGTTCAAAAATCAAGTACTGGTGCAGGAACAAACGTAATTGCAGGTCTTGCAACAGGGATGATTTCTACTTTCCCAACTGTATTGTTATTTGCAGCAGCAATTTGGTCTTCTTATGCTTTAGCAGGATTTTATGGAGTAGCATTAGCAGCTTCAGCAATGATGGCAACTACAGCAATGCAATTGGCTATCGATGCATTCGGACCTATATCTGACAATGCTGGTGGAATTGCCGAAATGAGCGAATTACCAAAAGAAGTTCGTACCAGAACCGATATTTTGGATTCTGTTGGAAATACAACAGCGGCTACAGGTAAAGGTTTTGCGATTGCTTCAGCGGCTTTGACGTCTTTAGCATTATTTGCTGCCTATGTGACTTTTACAGGAATTGATGGAATCAATATCTTCAAAGCGCCTGTTTTAGCGATGCTTTTTGTTGGAGGAATGATTCCTGTAGTTTTCTCAGCTTTAGCGATGAATTCAGTGGGAAAAGCAGCTATGGACATGGTGTATGAAGTACGCCGTCAGTTCAAAGAAATTCCAGGAATCATGGAAGGGACAGGAAAACCTGAATATGCCAAATGTGTTGATATCTCAACCAAAGCGGCGTTACGTGAAATGATGTTACCTGGTATTTTAACGATTGGTTTCCCAATTGCAATTGTACTTTTAGGAAAATTAGTTTACGGAGATAACAATCAATTAATTGCCGAAATGTTAGGTGGTTATATGGCCGGAGTTACTGTTTCGGGTGTTCTTTGGGCTGTTTTCCAAAACAATGCCGGTGGTGCTTGGGATAATGCTAAAAAATCTTTTGAGGCAGGAGTTATGATTAATGGCGAAATGACCTACAAAGGTTCAGATGCACATAAAGCAGCTGTTACTGGAGATACTGTTGGAGATCCATTCAAAGATACTTCTGGACCATCTATGAATATCTTGATTAAATTAACGTGTTTGATCGGATTGGTTATGGCTCCAATTTTAGGTAGTGGTGGTAGTACTATTGATAATAATGGTTCTTGCCATATGAAAGTAATCAAGATGGAAAAATGCACAATGGGAGAAGGAGACATGATGATGGGGAAATGCGACATGTCTAAATGTGCAAAAATGACCAAAGAAGAATGTGCAAAAATGTGCGACAGTCTAAAATGTACTCCTGAGCAAAAAGAAATGTGTTTGTCTCACTATGATAAAGACGGGAAATTTGTTGAACCAAAAGGAAAAGCCTGTTGTGCTAAAAAAGGAGAAATCAAAAAAGAAGTAAAAGTTCAACTGATAAACAAAGACGGAAAAGCAAAAGCAACCGTAACTACTTCAGAAAACGGCGATGAAAATGTACAGGTTTTTGAAGGCTCATTGGAAGAAGTTAAAGCCAAAGTAGAAGCTTTACAATAACATTTGATTCTATTGATTGTAATAAATAAAAAATGCCTCGAAATTTCGAGGCATTTTTTTATCTGAATAATCCAAAAGTTTATTTTTTAGAACAAACCATTTAATTCGGCATCAATTCGATTGATGATATTCCCTAAGTCTTCTGGATTATCAACAAAATTAATATTATCTACATCGATAATCATAATTTTTCCTTTGTTATAAGTATGTACCCAAGCTTCATAACGCTCGTTGAGACGACTTAAATAGTCTATTGAAATAGTATTTTCGTATTCGCGACCACGCTTGTGAATTTGTCCCACTAAATTTGGAATAGAGCTTCTTAAATAGATTAATAAATCTGGTGCTTTGACAAGAGATTCCATCAATTCAAAAAGTGAAGAATAATTCTCAAAATCACGATGTGTCATCAATCCCATAGCATAAAGATTGGGAGCGAAAATATGGGCATCCTCGTAAATAGTTCTATCCTGAATTATTTTTTTACCGCTTTCACGGATTTGCATTACCTGGCGAAAACGGCTATTCAAGAAATAAATTTGCAAATTAAACGACCAGCGTTCCATTTGATGGTAAAAATCATCAAGATAAGGATTGTCAACTACTTCTTCAAAATGTGGTTCCCATTTGAAATGTTTGGCTAACAAACGAGTTAATGTTGTCTTTCCTGAACCTATGTTTCCTGCTATAGCTATGTGCATTACGGTATTGCGGTTTTAATATTTATATACATCCAAAGATGTAAAAATAGATAAAATTTATTTTGTCTACAGAATTTAATGAACCATTTTTAAAATATTGCTCTCGGTTTTTCTAATCCAAATATTTACTCGATATAACATCGCAGATATTTAATTATTTAAAATAAAAAACACATTAATCTCAAAACAATCGTTAAATTTTCTAACGAGTATAAACTAATAACAAAAAAGTAGGCTGTCTAAAAATACAGACAGCCTACTTTTTCTCTTTAAAACATTATTTTTATGATTTAACTAACTTCCCTTTTTTATCAACAGGAATGTTGGTTTTCACAATTGATTTTGATTGTAAATCATCCAAAACATTTAAAGCCTCTTCAACATAAATGTCTTTCGACAAGCTTTCATGCCATCTTTCTCTCTTTTCTTTTAGAATCGGATCTTTGTTTATTCCTTCTAATTCATAAGGCAATGATGTGAACTTCAAATTATTTTTATAATCAATGATTGGTTTAAACTTTTTGGCTGTTTCTTCAATTTGATTTTGTTCAGCTTTAAATTTATCAATGTTTAAGCTATAATTATTTTCAGCATTTTTACTGTCAATCCATTTAGCGTTTTCTTCGATTAATTTAAATTGACCATTATTTTCAATTCTCTTTTTACTGTTGACAATTGCTTGTTCAAATTTTGAAGTATTATTCCAAACCATATAAGAAGCTGGATCAATTTTATCCCATGACAATGCATGTATTTCATCACGTTCTCCCATTTTTAAATAAGCATAACGATCTGGCATGACCACATCACTGCTTACCCCTTCTAATTGTGTTGAGCCACCATTAATTCTGTAGAATTTTTGAATAGTTGTTTTTAAAGCTCCTAAATCCCCGAATGTACTTTTCCCAATATATTGATTCAGGTCGATTACTCTTTGAACAGTTCCTTTACCATAGGTTTGCTTGCTTCCAATGATAATCCCTCTTTTATAATCCTGCATAGCGGCCGCCAATATCTCGGATGCAGAAGCTGAAAATTCATTTACCATAATTACCAATGGGCCATCCCATGCTATTTTCTTATCGGTATCATACAGAATTTCCTTTTTTACAGCTGATTTAACCTGAACAATTGGCCCTTCTTCTATAAACAAACCTGCAATATTTACAACTGCCTCCAAAGAACCCCCTCCATCGTCACGAACATCTAAAACAATACCATGCACTCCCGCTTTTTTCAGACGATCCACTTCTTGTGCCATATCTTTAGCAGCATCTCTTCCTTTTCCATCTTTGTTATCRAAATCAATATAAAACTTGGGCAAATAAATAACCCCATATTTCAAACCGTTTTTCTCAACAATACTTGATTTTACATACGTTTCTTCAATCTCAACAATATCTCTAATGATTGGAATAATTTGTATGGAACCATCTGCCTTTTTTACAGTAAGACGAACTTCAGAACCTTTTGGTCCTTTTATTTTTTTTATAACATCCGCCAAACGCATTCCTACTATATCTACAGCAGCAGCATTAGATTGAGCTACTTTAATAATTAAATCCCCTTTTTCCAATTTTTTCCCTCTCCACGCCGGCCCTCCAGAAATAAGTTCTAAAACTTCAATGTAATCGTTTTTCTTTTGCAACTGGGCACCAATCCCTTCAAATTTACCACTTATGCTTACATCAAATTTTTCTTTTTCATCAGGAGCGAAATAAGAAGTATGCGGATCAAATTGAGACATAATAGAATTAATGTACAATGTGAACCAATCTTCCCTTTTTAATTCATTCATAAACCCAAAAGACTCATTCAATGATTTCATTGAATTTTCTCTTGTTTCCTTTTCCAACACAGCTTCTGATTTTACAATATAAGCCGGATCTTTAATTTTTTTTTCTTCTTCTAATTTCTGTTTTTCAGTTAAGGAAGAAAGCGTAGATAACTTAATTTGTTTCCTCCATTTTTCTTTCAGCTCAGTATTATTTTTAGCATACGGCGCTTTATCATAATCCACATTGAAATCCTCTTCACTTTTATATTCAAAAGGAGTACTTAATACCTCTTTGAATATTTTGTTCCCTTCTTCCATACGAAGCATCAAACGATCGTAAGTAAGATTAAAGAAAGTCAAATTTTTATCCGTTAACTGATCATCCAACTCTAATTGATATCTAGAAAATTCATTTATATCGGACTGCAGAAAAAAACGTTTGGAAGGATCCAAAGATTCTATATACTCTTTGTAAACTCCTTTAGAAAAATTATCATCAATGGCAACAGGATTATAATGTCCTTTCTTTATTACAAACATCAATAATTCCAATAGCAACTTGTCTTTATCCGGATCAGTTGCTTTTTTTGAATTAACTGTAAAGGCAAATAAGGTAGCCGAAAGGCATATTACAGCTATGAGTTTTTTATAATTTCTTTTCATTTGGGGCAGGTTACTTTTGCTTTCCCGATAGTACAGGGGATGCAATAAATTCACTGATATGCGCTGTTATTTATGACCTTTTTTTTCATACTCATTGCATAAAATTAAAATATTTCGCTAAAGATATAAATTAGTTTTTTTAACTTAAAAAATTAATTGGCTGAAAAGCCGTTTATTATATTATTTAACATTTATATTTTCATTCATAAAAAAAACGCTTCAAAAATTGAAGCGTTTCTTATTACTATGAAATTATTTAAAATTTATGATTTAACTAACTTTCCTTTTTTGTCTCCTGGTATACCAGTTTTTACAATTGATTTTGGTTGCAAATCATCCAAAACATTTAATGCTTCTTCAACATAAATGTCTTTTGACAAACTTTCATGCCATCTTTCTCTCTTTTCTTTCAGAACAGGATCTTTGCTGATTCCTTCCAATTCATAAGGTAATGAAGTAAATTTTAAGCTATTTTTATAATCAACAATTGGTTTAAACTTTTTAGCAGTCTCTTCAATTTGATTCTGAGCAATTTTAAATTTATCAATATTCAAGCTATAATTATTTTCAGTACTTCTACTGTCAATCCATTTAGCATTTTCTTCGATTAATTTAAATTGAACATTACTTTCAATTCTCTTCTTGCTGTTAATAATAGCTTGTTCAAATTTTGAAGTGTTAGTCCAAACCGTATAAGGAGCTGGATCAATTTTATCCCATGGCATTGCATTTTCTTCATCACGCTCTCCCATTTTTAAATAAGCATAACGATCTGGCATAACCACATCACTGCTTACCCCTTCTAATTGAGTTGAACCACCGTTAATTCTATAAAATTTCTGAGTAGTTGTTTTCAAAGCACCTAAATCTCCTGCAGAACTATTACGCACAAATTGATTCAAGTCAATTACATTTTGAACAGTTCCTTTACCATAGGTTTGTTTACTACCAATTATAATTCCTCTTTTGTAATCTTGAATAGCCGCTGCCAAAATCTCAGAAGCCGATGCCGAAAATTCATTCACCATAATTACCAATGGTCCATCCCATTCAATTTTTTTATCTGTATCGTACAAGATTTCTTTTTTCTTACCTGCCGATTTTATTTGAACGATAGGTCCTTGCTCAATAAATAAACCTGCAATATCCACAACAGTTGACAAAGATCCACCGCCATCATCACGTACATCAAGAACAATTCCATTCACTCCCTCCTTTTTCAAACGATCCACTTCTAATGCAATATCTTTACCGGCATCTCGTCCATCTTTGTTTTCAAAGTCGATATAAAATTTAGGCAAATATATTACGCCATATTTCAAACCATTTTTATCAACCACACTGGACTTGGCATAAGTCTCTTCAATCTCAACAATATCTCTTATGATAGAAATCACTTGAATAGTTCCATCAACTTTTTTTACTGTAAGACGAACTTCAGAACCTTTAGGTCCTTTAATTTTTTTAACTACATCATCCAAACGCATTCCTACAACATCAACAGGAACACCATTACCTTGTGCTACTTTCATCACTAAATCTCCTGCTTCCAATTGTTTTCCTCTCCAAGCAGGTCCGCCTGAAATTAATTCTGAAATTTCAGTGTAATCATTTTTCTTTTGCAATCTGGCACCAATACCTTCAAGTTTACCACTCATGCTTACATCAAATCTTTCTTTTTCTTCAGGAGCAAAATAAGTGGTGTGTGGATCAAAACGCGACATAATTGAGTTGATGTACAATGTAAACCAATCATCTCTTTTTAAATCATTCATAAATCCAAAAGACTCATTTAATGAATTCAAAGAGCCTTCTCTTGTTTCAACATCAAGATCTGCATCCGTTTTCATTACGTAATTAGGATCTTTTAATTTCTTATCCTCTTCCATTTTTTTCTTGTCTGTAAAAGATGAAAGTGTTGACAATTTAATTTGTTTTCTCCATTTCTCCTTCAATTCTGTAGTATTTTTAGAATAAGGAGCTTTATCGTAATCTACATTAAAATCCTCATCAACGCTATAGTCAAACGGTTTTCCTAAAATGTCTTTAAATATTTTTTTACTTTCTTCCATACGAAGCATCAAACGATCGTAAGTAAGGTTAAAGAAAGTCAAATCTTTATTAATCAACTGATCATCCAATTCCAATTCGAATTTGGAAAACTCATTAATATCCGATTGCAGGAAGAAACGTTTCGATGGATCTAATGCAGCTATATAATCTTTGTAAACCCCCTTTGAAAAGTTATCATCTATAACAGCAGGATTATAATGTCCTTTTTCAATTACAAATGTTAATAGCTCCAAAAGCAATTTATCTCTTTCTGGATCAATGGATTTTTTTGAATTAATATTAAAGGCGAATAAGGTAGCCGAAAGGCATACCACAGCTATGAGTATTTTATAATTTCTTTTCATAAAGCTAATAATAGAATTCATCAATTTTTTTTATCTAAGTTACATTAAAAACTATGTCAGCCCCCTAGATACCTACATAATTTTTTGTTAAAGGTATAAAATTGATTTTTTAAGTTTCAAAAATCAAACCCAAAAAATATATTTTATTTGTTCGCAATATAAGATTTTGTGTTAGTACATTTGTTTCTGAAGTCAAAATTTATGAAAATTTATATATTTTTAACAGCATCGAAATGAAAAATGAAAGGCCTTTAATACTAATAACGAATGACGATGGAGTTTCAGCTCCGGGCATAAGAGCTTTGATCGAAGTAATGGCAACAATAGGAGATGTCGTTATCGTCGCTCCAGATAAACCCCAAAGTGCCATGGGTCACGCCATTACCATAAACGACACTTTATATCTCAATAAAATTTCAAAAGATACGGATGCAATTACTGAATATAGTTGCTCAGGAACTCCAGTAGATTGTGTTAAAATAGCCGTACACGAAATTTTAAAACGAAAACCAGATCTTTGTGTATCTGGCATCAATCATGGTTCCAACTCATCCATAAATGTCATCTATTCTGGAACGATGAGTGCCGCAGTAGAAGCCGGAATCGAAGGTATCCAAGCTATTGGCTTCTCTTTATTGGATTACGATTGGAACGCCGATTTTGAACAGATAAAATCATATGTCAAAACTATTACGCTCGAAGTCTTGAAGAACAAACTTCCTGAAGGTGTTATTTTGAATGTGAATTTTCCAAAATTAAAAGAAAAAGAAATTAAAGGAATCAAAATTTGTCGCCAAGCGAATGCCCTTTGGACGGAAAAGTTCGACAAACGACAAACTCCGCAAGGAAAAGATTATTATTGGCTTACGGGAGAATTTGTAAACCAGGACAAAGGTGAAGACACAGATGAGTGGGCTTTGCAAAATGGTTTTATTTCCATAGTCCCTGTACAATTTGACTTAACCGCGCATCACGCAATACAAAACTTAACCAAAAGAGATTGGAATGAATAAAGAAATGAATAAAATAGACTTACTTATCGGGTTCATAATAGGAATTTTAGCTTCCCTCTTGGGAATATTCCTCTACCTTACGCTTATCGTTCATACTGATTTTATGTCAGGAATTCAATCTATGAAAGCCGAAGGACATCTAGGAAAATTAGTCACTCTTGGCTCCGTACTAGATTTAATCGCCTTCGGAATTTTATTAAAATTGAATAAAGAAATTATGGCAAGAGGTGTCGTTTTTGCAGTTATCATGCTTACTATTGTTACTTTATTTCTTTAGAACTGCTGAGTCACTAAGTTGCTAAGATTCTAAGTTTTTTTTTAAAAATATCTGCTTTATCTCAACAACTTAGTATCTCAGAATCTTAGCGTCTAAAATATTATCTTTGTTCATTCAAAAAACACACAAAAATGAAATACTATATTATTGCAGGAGAAGCTTCTGGAGACTTACACGGTTCCAATTTGATGAAAGCACTCTACGAAGAAGACCCAAATGCCGACATCCATTTTTGGGGTGGTGATTTGATGCAAAATGTAGGCGGCACTTTGGTAAAACACTATCGTGATTTGGCTTTTATGGGTTTTGTCGAAGTGCTTTTCAATCTGAAAACCGTTTTGAATAACATTGAAATTTGCAAAAAAGACATTGCACAATTCAATCCAGACGTAATTATTTATATCGACTATCCAGGTTTCAACATGCGAATTGCCAAATGGGCGAAGCAAACTGGATATAAAAATCATTATTATATTTCTCCTCAAATTTGGGCTTGGAAAGAAAACCGAATCACCGCCATCAAGCACGATGTTGACAAAATGTACGTCATTTTGCCTTTCGAAAAAGACTTTTACGAAGTCAAACATAAATTCCCTGTTGAATTCGTAGGTCATCCATTGATTGATGCCATTCATAACCAATCGGGAATTGATGCTAATACTTTCAGAACCGAAAATCAATTGTCCGAGAAACCGATTATCGCCATTTTACCCGGAAGCCGAAAACAGGAGATCAGCAAAATGCTGTCGGTGATGTTAAGCGTTGTCAAGGATTTTCCTGATTATCAATTTGTGATTGCAGGAGCACCAAGCCAGGAATTTTCATTTTATCAACAATTCATTTCTAGCGATAATATAAAATTTATCTCTAACAAAACCTATGCTTTATTGCGCAATGCCTCAGCAGCACTGGTAACCTCAGGAACAGCCACTCTCGAAACCGCTCTTTTCAAAGTTCCCGAAGTCGTTTGTTACAAAGGAAGTTGGGCTTCCTATCAAATCGCTAAACGTATCATCACCCTAAAATACATTTCACTTGTCAACCTAATAATGGATCGAGAAGTGGTAACCGAATTAATCCAAGACAATTGCTCCACCAAACGCATCCGCGAGGAATTAACCAAAATCTTAGAACCAAACTACCGCAAAACCCTTCTCGAAAACTACGATTTACTGGAAGAAAAACTGGGCGGAATAGGTGCCAGCAAAAAAACAGCACATTTAATTGTTGATTCTATAAAGTAGTTTTAAAATAAGTTGGGCGTGCCACCATAAAGAAAAGGAGCCAAATCATCTTTGTGTGATTCGGCTCCTTTTCTTTATGGTGTCGGGCTATACGCGCTACTTCGGTAGCTTGCTTCTATCCCTCACGCAAACAATCAACACCTTCAAAAATACCTAACAAATTAAAAAACTGTTAGAATAGCCACATCTCCTAACTGGTCTCCAAGACCTAATAGATATCTCAAAAGCAAAAAACACATGTTGAATTCATAAGTCCCTGCCAAAGCTATAATTAAAAAAGACTTTATTTCTTACAAAATATTTGTATTTTGGTATTATGAAAGTAATAAAATTCCCCCTAGCAAGAATCACGATAACCTTTGTCGCAGGTATACTTATCGCCTATTCGCTAAAGCCAAGTCCTACGGTTGCATTTGTTTTTCTTGCAGTAACCTTAGTTATTTTTATTGGAACGTATTATTTATCCAAAACCAATACAAAATCCCAACTGCATTTTGGCATTGCAACTTGTCTTCTAGCTTTTTCCATTGGCACCACCACTCAAACCGTTCACACAGATTCCAACAAACAAAGCAACTACACCTATTACAAAAACATCTTTGAGAAAAACCACATTTTCACGCTCACATTAAGAGAAAAATTAAAATCTGCAACTTTCAACGAACGTTATATTGCACTGCTCAATTCAATTGATAATGAAAAAGCATCTGGCCGAATTCTGCTCAACATTAACAAAGACAGCTTGAAACATTCTATTGCCATTGGCAGTCAATTAAAAATCAATGCACTTTTACATAAAACTACGAGCCAAAAGAATCCAAACCAATTTGATTACCAGAAATACCTCGAAAACAAACAAATCTATGCCCAACTTTATACAGAGCCAAATGAAACACAAGTCAATTATAAGATAACAAAAGACATTTGGTATTACACGGCACAATTAAGAACTCGGATTATCCAAAATTTGGAAAAAAGCAAATTCGCCAATAAAGAATTGAATGTTGCTGTAGCATTGATAATGGGCCAACAGCAAGACATTGACTCAGAAATTATTCAGGATTATCAATATGCAGGAGCCGTGCACATCCTATCAGTTTCGGGATTGCATATTGGATTTATATTACTGTTCGTCACTTTCCTGCTAAAACCATTTCCTAATACAAAAAAAGGCGCTTTCGTCAAGCTGTTACTTACACTCGCAGCCTTGTTTCTTTTTGGGATTTTGGCTGATCTGGCACCTTCGGTAGTCCGTTCAGTAACCATGTTTTCCTTTGTTGCAATTGGGCAATATTTGAGAAGAAGTGTCAATATTTATCACACACTTCTTGTATCGATTTTACTTATTTTATTGTTTCAACCTTCATTTTTATTCGATGTAGGTTTTCAATTAAGTTATGTAGCATTGTTTTTCATCGTTTGGTTACAGCCTCTTTTATCAAACTTTTGGAAACCCAAAAACAAAATCCTTAACTACTTTTGGGATATACTGACCGTTTCATTTGCTGCACAAATTGGCACTTTGCCTCTTAGCATTTATTACTTCCATCAGTTTCCAGGCTTGTTCTTTGTTACAAACATCATTGTGATTCCGTTCCTAAGTATCATTATGGGAGTTGGGTGTCTAGTAATGATCCTTGCAGCTTTTAACTGGGTTCCATTTTATCCAGCGAAAATTTTAGAAATAAGCATTTATTATTTGAACAAAATAATTGGATTCATTGCCTCATTGGAACAATTCATAATCAAGAACATTCCTTTAAACACATCTCTCTTAATCAGCAGCTATTTGGTGATCATCGCAGTAATTATAGCTTTTCAACAAAAACAATTTAAGAACTTAGTTTGGGTATTAATTACCATTATAGCCTTCCAATTGTCTGCTATTGCAACAAAATGGGAAGTTCAAAATCAAATCGAGTTTGTTGTTTTAAATACTTCAAAAAACACGCAGATCATAGAACGAAATGGAGCTACTGCGATTCTATATGCCAGTGACAGTATTTTAAAAAATTCCAAAGTCAATAAAGTGTTGACTTCTTATCTCACGGCAAACTTCAGCGAATTAACAGAAAAACATAAACTGAAGAATCTGATATATTTTAAAGGAAACAAAATACTATTGATAGACAGTTCTAAAGTATATACAAAAAACGTACAACCTGATATTTTAATAATCACTCAATCGGCAAAAATCAATTTCGACAGGTTATTACAAACTACAAAACCTAAAATGGTTGTTGCCGATGCATCTAATTACAAATCGTTTCAAAAAAGATGGAAAGCAACTTGCTACAAACAAAAAATCCCTTTTCACTCAACCAGTGAAAAGGGATTCTATAAAATTAATTAATTGCAATCTTTATGCTTTTTTAGATTTTTTTGCTTTTGTAGATTCAGAACTCAAAGCAGGTTTTTTTACAAAAGGATCGGCAACCGCTAACCATGCAGTTGGCCCGCCTGCAACATAACCTGTACTACCTAAACCTTCAAAATTCACTTTCCCCTCTTTATTTACTGTAGCATTTGCAAAATAAACTGTTGGAAATCCTTGTATCCCAAATGCTTGTTGCAATTCGTTATTCTGTTTTTTAATTTCATCAGATTGAGCCGTTCTTCTAGGATAATCCAATTCAACCAGTATAACACTTTCATTAGCCCATTTACTGAATTCAGGTGTTTTCAGCACTTCATTTTGCAAACGAATACACCAACCACACCAATCACTTCCCGTAAAGAACAACATCAATGGTTTTTTCTCTTTATTCGAAACTTTGATGGCTTCTTTAACATCTGTGTACCATTTTAATTCCTGAGCTTGAGTTGCAACAGCTCCAATTAAAAATAATGTTATCAAAAATACTTTTTTCATTTGCTATATTTATTTTTTTTTGATTGAAATAGAGGCACACAAAAATTAAATCTTCTTTTTGTTTACTCTCTAACTGATTTCTTATTTACAAATTTAAACAAAAATAATACCAAAATTTGTCTGCTACTTTACTTCTTGCATTAATTTTTTTACCAATGGAGAAATTACTATTAAAATCACCCCAGCAATCAAAGCATAAATAGCCAATTGTTTATACCCATCGGCATACACACTTAACTTTTCAAGATTGGTAGCATGCTCTGAAGCCTCAGCGATATTGGCACCTAACAATCCTGCAAAATATTGACCGTAAGAACTAGCCAAAAACCACATTCCCATTATTACCGCTTGCGTTTTTAAAGGTGAAAGTTTTGTCATGGCAGACATACCAATTGGCGACAAACAAAGTTCTCCAAAAGTAATAATGAACCAACCGAAAGTAAACAATCCCAATGATGTTCTTCCATCAGCACCAGCAAAGAATTTAGTATAATAAAAAATCCAGAAACCAGCAGCTAGAAATAAAAACGCCAACCCGAATTTAATAACCGTATTTGGCTCAATTTTTCTTTTAGCCATCCATAACCAAACCAATCCCACTAAAGCAGCAAACCCAATTACGAAGAATGAATTAGCAGAATTGTTCACCCCATTTGGACTTAATTTCACCCCAAGAATAGTGTTGTTTAAATTATTCACAGCAAAAAGACTTAAAGAGCCTCCACTTTGTTCAAAAAATGCCCAAAAGAAGATAGAGAATATAATGAAAATCAACGCTGCAAATAATTTTTTATTTTCAACTGCTGAGAAGTTTTTCATCTCATACAGCAAATATATAATAGAAGCCGGTCCAATGAACATCATAAAATAGTCTGTATAAACAGTATTGGCAACCATGATAATAATTACTGGAATAATCAATAACGAACCAACATAAGTCAGTGTTTCCATTTTTTTTCTTTTGGAGCTTTCGATTTCCAATAATGGCGAAATCCCAATATTTCCAAGTTTCTTTTGAGTTTGGGTAAATGTCAAAAGACTAATAATCATTACAATTGCGGCGAATCCGAAACCAACATTCCAACGAAGATGTTCTGGAACCATCGATTGCCACATAGAACCCTCGGCAACTGCTATACAAATATATCCTCCAATTAAGGCTCCAAGATTTACTCCCATATAAAAGAATGAAAAACCGGCATCTCTTCTCGGATCTCCATCTTGATATAGTTGCCCAACCATAGATGAAATATTCGGTTTAAAAAATCCAGTACCAACAATGGTAAACCCAATACCTATAAAAAAGAAGTTTTTAGGATTAATCGAAAGAATGACACTTCCGATAATCATTAATATTCCACCCCAAAATAAAGATTTTCGTAAACCTAGGATCTTGTCAGCAAACAATCCTCCAATAAATGTAAACGCATACACCCAGGCTTGAGTAGCACCGTATTGCAAATTGGCAACTCTATCATTCATCCCTAACTGACCAACCATAAATACAACCAACATTCCTCGCATTCCATAGAAACAAAAACGCTCCCACATCTCACTAAAAAACAAATACCACAATTGTTTAGGATACTTACCTTTAAAATTTTGTATTTGTTCTAGACTTAAATTTTGTTCCATTATAAAATTATATTAAAAGAGTTTAAATAAAAAAACATCATCTCCTTGATTGGATCAAAGAGATGATGTTTTTAGTTTATTTTTATTTTATTGAATTATCGTACACCGTGCATCATTTTTTTCAAAAATGGAGTTAGTGCAAACAATAGTATTGCTGCAAGACCAGTCAAACTAACAAAAACCATGAAAAATTCAAATAAATTGTGAATTTCGAAACCTACAAAAATTGGATTATGATCCATAATTTGATGTTTATCTAATAATTGCAATTGCTCCGCGGTTGGTATAATTTTTTTGTCTAATACAGCTTGCAAATCAATTCCTAATTCTTTTGCTTTAGTAAATTTATCTCCTGTCGCTGGTAATATTGACCCTAAAGTTCCCGCTAGCGCATATCCTGATGCATTCGACAAGAAAAACACTCCATACAATAAAGAAGAAAAACGCTTTGGTGATAATTTCCCAACCAATGATAAACCAATTGGTGACAAACATAACTCAGCACAAGTATTCAATAGATATAATAATATTAACCATTTAACAGCTAACAACCCTGAAGTTCCTAAATCTTTTACCTGATTGGCAATCATAAAGAAACTTATAGCAATTATTAATAATCCGAAAGCCAATTTTACTGGAGAAATTGGTTCTTTGTCATTAGCTCTTAATTTATCCCATAGCATGCTGAATGGAACTGCTAATGCAACAACAAACAATCCATTAAAAATTTGAACCATTGATGCTGGCATTTGCCAACCAAAAAAGTTTCTATCCGTTTGATTATCTGCAATAAAAGTTAATGAAGAACCTGCTTGTTCAAATGCAGCCCAAAAGAAAATAATGAAAAAGGAAATAATATAAATAACCCAAATTCTATCTTTCTCTACTTTTGTTAATGAACTATCCGACAAAATTAAACCAGCTAAAGTGATACCACAGGCATAAATAATTGGGTAAATAATTGTTTTAACAACATTATCCCCATCTACCGAAAAATGAAACAGCAAGAACATTCCAACAAAAGCGAATACTGATACTATTAATGCTTTAGAAGAAAAAACGGCACTTTGTGCTTCTCCTTCTTCATAATCAGATGAAACATTTTTAGAAGGAAGTCCACCTAATGGATTACCATCTGGAGTTACTACATATTTATTTTTCAAGAAATAAAACACCAATGTCCCTATAATCATTGCCATAGCTGCAGCAAGGAATCCCCATTTGAAAGCATGAATATCTCTGATTCCTTCAGTTTTTACATCACCTACCAATGGGCAAATAAACTGACCTAAAAAAGCTCCTATATTAATTCCCATATAGAAAATAGTAAAGGCCGTATCTAGTTTGCTTTTTTCTTGTTTTGGATACAAACTACCCACCATACTTGAAATGTTTGGTTTGAAGAAACCATTCCCAAAAATGATTACACCTAATCCAGAATACATTATAGCAGTTGCTAAACCTAAATTATCTCCAAAAACGCTGGCACTGGTAAATAATAACAATTGTCCAATGGCCATCAATAATCCACCAAGCATAATGCAATTTCTATTCCCAAAAAAACGATCTGCAATAAAACCACCCAACATTGGAGTCAAATAACATAACCCTAAAAAACCTCCATAAATTAAAGAGGCATCTTCCTCTTTCATTAATAGAGAATTTACTAAAAATAGGGTCAACAGGGTTCGCATTCCGTAGAAGTTGAAACGTTCCCACATTTCGGTTCCAAATAACACCCAAAGTCCTTTTGGATGTGCTGTTTTCGTTTGAGTTTCTGTCATTTTTGTTTTTGGTATTTGTTTTTTTATTTTGGTTTGTAAATTTTCTTTGATATAATTAGTTATTTCGGCTTCCAATTGTATTCTTGAACCACCTTCAATAATTCAATCCACTTATTTTGGCAGAATTAAGGTTGTACATTACCTTGTTGCTTTGGATCATTATTACTTCCCAAAGTTTCGTTTATAAAATTAGTCATTTTCGTATACAACTGTATTCTAGTTTTACCTCCATAAATACCATGATTTTTATCTGGATATATTTGAGAATCAAATTGTTTATTAGCTTGAATTAACGCTTCCATCATTTGCATAGAATTCTGTACATGAACATTGTCATCACCTGAACCATGAATCAAAAGGAATTTCCCTTTTAATTTGTCTACATGATTAATTGGTGAATTATTATCATATCCGCTTGCATTCTCTTGTGGAGTTTGCATATATCTTTCTGTATAAATACTGTCATAAAAACGCCAGTTGGTTACTGGTGCCACTGCAATTGCCATTTTGAAAACGTCGGCTCCTTGAAAAATACAGTTGGATGCCATAAATCCACCATAACTCCATCCCCAAATTCCAATTCTTGAAGCATCTACATAAGGATAAGACCCTATTACTTTTGCAGCATCAATTTGATCTTCAACTTCAAATTTCCCTAATTGTAATTGTGTTACTTTCTTGAAATCGGCACCTTTAAAACCAGTTCCTCTTCCATCAACACAAGCGACAATGTACCCCTGTTGTGCCAACATCATAAACCAATATTCATTAGAGCTACCCCATCCATTTACCACTTGTTGTGATCCTGGTCCTGAATATTGAATCATAAAAACTGGATATTTTTTGGAAGCATCAAAATCTTTTGGTTTCATAATCCAAGCATTAAGTTCGTTTCCTTTTGCTGTTTTTAAAACAAAAAATTCTTTTGCTGGTAAATTATAAGCTAACAGTTTAGCGGAAAGTTCTTTATTGTTCTCAATAACCTGAATTTCTTTCCCTGTTTTTGACTCGTTTAAAGTATAGGTCGTAGCTTGAGAAGCACTTGAGAAAGTATTAATAAAAAATTGGAAATTTGGACTAAAAGTCCCTGCATTTGTTCCTGTGTTTTTAGATAAACGAACTTTGTTTTTACCGTCTAATCCTATGCGATAAATATCTCTGTTGATAGAACCATTTTCTGTAGATTGGTAAAAAATGGTTTTTGTTTTTTCATCGAAACCGTAGTATGAAGTAACCTCCCAGTTTCCTTTAGTAACTTGATTTTTTAGTTTTCCAGTTTTATCATAAAGATAAACGTGGTTGAAACCATCTTTTTCACTTGTCCAAATAAAGCTATTATCTTTTAAGAAAGTTAAGTTATCCGTATCAATAAAATCAATATAACCTTTTTCTGTTTCATTAAAAACAACTTTAGAGGTTCCAGTTGTTCCCTCAACGAATAATAAATCTAAATTATCTTGATGACGATTTACTATTTTGGCAGACAAGACATTGGCATCATTTGTCCATTCTATTCTTGGAATATAAAAATCATTATATTTCCCTAAATCCACATTTATTAAAGCCTTAGAATCTACATTATATAAATGCAATGAAACTAACGAGTTTTTCTCTCCAGCCTTAGGATATTTGAAAGTCTCAACTGTTGGATATAAACTTTTTTGAAAAATAGACATTGAAAATTCTGGCACTGCACTTTCATCAAAACGAATATAAGCTAGTTTTTTGCTGTCTTTACTCCAATCAAAGGCACGAACAAAAGCAAATTCCTCTTCATAAACCCAATCAGTAATTCCATTAATTATAGCATTCTTTTTCCCATCGGTAGTAACTGCTGTTGATTTTTTTGAAGCTACGTCATAAACATATAAATTGTTTTCTTTGGCATAAGCAATTTTAGTTCCATCAGGAGAAAAAGTAGGCTCTTGAACCTGGAAATCAAAAAGTTTTGTTAGGGTTTTAGCAGCAATGTCATATAAGAAATAATCTGCTGTAAAAGAGTGACGGAAGATTTTGTTTGAATGACAAGCAATTAGTATCTCTTTTTCAGAATCATCAAAAGTATAACTATCAATCCCGCCTGCTAGTTCTTTGAAACTTTTAGTATCAATAAGGTTTGAAACTTTTTTTAACGTTGCAAAATCATAAAGATCGATTTGCATACTTCTACTTGCTCTATCAGAATTTAATACCGTGTACTGATTGGTATTTTTCATTGATTGCAATTCATCCATTCCTTCGGCACGAAAAGCACCTGTAAAAATTTCATCAACAGTAATTTTTTGTTGCCCAAATACAGTAACACACAAAAAGAAAAGTAACACAGTAATCTTATTCGAATTCATATTCTAGGTAAATTTATTTTCTTTTGGGATATATAATTAGTATATCATAATTAGCATTTCTACCAATTTAATGTCATACTCTTTACATAATATGGATTAAGTTATAAAAGCGACAATTTTAGTGAAAATTTTATAAATAAAACACTTTTGCATTGTTAAATGTTATAAAAAATTATTTTTAACAATATCAGTGAATATTTTTGAACAACTGAACAAAGTACAATCATTCTTTACATTGATTTTGTAGTATTTAAAATTTTATAATAAAAACAAAGCTTTTTACCATATAATAAGCATACAATTTTAAACATCAAAAAATCAATCCTCTAAATAAATTAATCTAATTCGCAATACAGATTCATTTAGAAAAAAGCAATAAAATGGAATGTGTATCTTTGCGATTATAAAGCTATAATTTATACCTATGAACAACGCTGTTGCTGGATTTTCTAAATTATCCAAAGAAGAAAAAATAAACTGGATCGCCAATCACTATTTTTCAACTCCAAGTGAAGCCATAGCACTACTTAAAAACTACTGGAATTCTGACGAAAAAATTCAAAAACTACACGATGAATTCATAGAAAATACGATTTCTAATTTTTACATTCCTTTGGGTGTTGCCCCAAATTTTCTGATTAATGGAAAATACACCACAATCCCAATGGCTATTGAAGAAAGCTCAGTTGTTGCAGCCGCTTCCAAAGCAGCAAAATTTTGGTCAACTCGAGGAGGCTTCAAAGCAACCGTTATTAGTACTGAAAAAATTGGTCAGGTACATTTTATTTACAAAGGTGACGAATCCAAACTGACGTTATTCTTTGCCCAATTAAAATCTAAATTATTTACAACAACCGAAAGCATAACCAAAAATATGCAAAAACGTGGTGGTGGTATTTTGGATATCATCCTAAAAAATAAAACCAGTTTATTGCCGAATTACTATCAACTACATGCTACTTTTGAAACCAAAGACAGCATGGGTGCCAACTTCATCAACTCTTGTTTGGAACAATTTTCCAAAACATTAAAAGAAGAAGCGCTAACTTTTGAGATGTTTACCGAAGAAGAAAAGAACATACAAATAGTTATGAGCATTCTCTCCAACTATGTTCCTGATTGCATCGTTCGTGCCGAAGTTTCTTGCCCAATTGAAGATTTAGCTGAAAAACACATTGAATATCCTCATGAATTTGCAACCAAATTTGTTCAAGCTGTTCAAATTGCCGAAGTGGAACCATACCGTGCCGTAACTCACAATAAAGGAATTATGAACGGAATTGACGCTGTTGTTCTTGCAACCGGAAACGATTTTAGAGCTGTAGAAGCTGGAATTCACGCCTATGCTTCTAGAAAAGGACATTACTCCAGTTTGTCCCATGCCAAAATAGAAAACGGAATTTTTAGTTTTTGGCTGGAAATTCCTTTAGCATTAGGAACAGTTGGTGGATTGACATCACTTCATCCTTTAGTGAAATTGTCTTTAGAAATGCTTGAAAAACCTTCTGCCAAAGAATTAATGCAAATTGTTGCAGTAGCAGGCTTGGCACAAAACTTTGCCGCATTGCGTTCTTTGACTACAACAGGAATTCAAGATGGACATATGAAAATGCATTTGAACAATATCCTAAATCAGTTTGAAGCCAATGAAGAAGAACGTATTTTGATAAAAAAACACTTCAAACATCATGTTGTTTCCCATAGTGCCGTAGTTGATTACATTGAAGATTTAAGGAAATAATTACCCTTAAGCTTTGTCAAAATTTAAAACTTTATCAAGGCTGTTTGAGTTTATAAAACAATGAAAAAAACATTTTACAGTAACGGAAAACTTTTGATAACAGGAGAATATCTCGTTCTTGATAGTGCAAAAGCATTGGCTTTGCCAACAAAATTTGGACAAAACCTGATTGTAGATAAAAATGGAAACCAAGAAATAAAATGGAAAAGCCATGATGCGGATGGAAGTGTTTGGTTTGAAGACACCATTCCGTTTTCGGCAATTATTTCCAACACTCCATTTGAAAAAGAATCTGTAAAAAACACTCTAATTACCATTTTACGATCCGCCTATCAATTGAATCCAGATACAATTTTAAATTCAGAAGGCTATACCGTTTCAACCCAATTGAGTTTCCCGAAAAAATGGGGATTAGGAACTTCTTCTACATTAATAAACAACATCGCCCAATGGTTTAATATTAATGCCTTTGAACTGCTTAAAAACAGTTTTGGAGGCAGCGGTTATGATATTGCCTGTGCGCAAAATGACAATCCCATCATATATCATCTCGAGCAAGGAAAGCCAGTTGTTGAAAAAGTAAAATTCCATCCAACATTTACAGAAAAACTATACTTTGTTTATCTTAACCAAAAGCAAAATAGCAAAAGTGCCATTGYTTCCTATAAAGAAAAAAAAAGCAATTTAGAAGACGCGAAAAAAATTATCGATCAACTTACTGAAACTGTTTTGAACGCAAAAGACGAAAACACTTTTGCGCAAGCGTTAGAAAAACACGAAAAAGAACTGAGTTCCATTCTTGAAATAAAAACCGTTAAAGAATCCTTGTTTCCCGATTTTGATGGAACCATAAAAAGCCTTGGGGCATGGGGAGGCGATTTTGTATTAATCCTTTCTAAAGAAAATCCTAGTCCTTATTTTAGGTCCAAAGGATTTGAAACCATTATTCCTTATCATGAAATGATATTATAATATCTACCACAAATACTGACTCAAAAATCAATAAAACAAAAAACCCGATACTTKCAGTTTATAAGTATCGGGTTTTTTATGTTTGAAAATTACTGTTTAGTAATTAAAATCTTTTCTGTTATCTTTAATATCAGCACCTTCTTTTAAAGCTGGCAATACTCTGTTTATTTCAGAAGCATTTTGTGCTTTTAATTTGGTTACATTATCAGCATAACTTTTTAAAACTGGCGCTTTAACTGTGCTTATGTTTTTCACTACATAAACTCCAGTAACTCCTTCAATTGGAGCTGACAATTTATTAGCAGCCAATGCAAATGCATTCCCTACTACTTTTGGTTCTTGACCAACACCACCTGTTAAAACTGGATTTTCCAAAGTAACATCAGTAGCTTGTTGTACAGTCGTACCAGTAGCTTTTGCGATAGCTTCCAATGAACTTCCGCTCATTTTAGCTTTTAACAACTCTGCTTTTTTCTTGTTTTTAAGAATTTGCTCTACATAAGGTCTAGCTTGATCTACTGGAACTAATCCAGAGTTATCAATAGTTTTAACTTTTGCAATTACGTGCCCTAAATTAGCTACTTCAAATCTTTTTACAGCACCTTCTTTAGTGTCTTTTTCAAAAGCCCATCTTACAATAGTTCTTTGATTTCCTAGAGGACCAAAATTTTCATCCATTGCTTTTACTGAAACCGCTGGTGCTACAGTAAGAGCCATATCTTTGGCTACTTTATTAAAATCTTTATCAGCAACATCCATTTCAAATTTAGTTGCTTGGGTAAATACTTTATCAGAAGTAGCTTCTGAAGCTTCAATTTTTTGAGCTACAGTTGCCAAACGAATTCCGTCTTGTTTGTCAGTGATTTTAATGATGTGGTAACCAAATGGAGTTTCTACCAACCCAACTTTTCCAATTCCATTATTGAAAACGAAATCATTAAAAGGTTTCACCATTTGACCTTGTCCAAAATATCCTAAATCTCCACCTTGTTGTGCAGATGAATCATCTGAACTAGTGAAAGCCAACATCAAGAAACTATCTGGATTTGCAGTTACTTGAGCTAAAATTTCTTCAGCTTTAGCTTTAGCTTCCTCTTTAGTTCTTTTTTCTCTTTTATTAGGAACTTGAGTTCCTTCATAACTAATAAGGATATGGCTTGCTTTTGCATTCACACCTGCTTTTCTTCCCAACGATTTTGAAAGACAGTAGTATTTCCCAAAAACATATGGTCCATAAACTTCACCTGGTGCTAAGTTGTACAATTTATCAGCATCAACTGCAGGCAAATCTTTTTTGGCAACATATGAAGAATCGTAAGGCACATCAGAATTTGAATTTACAAATTCAATCACATTTTTAGTATTTTTAAAACCTGCTAAAGTATCATTTTTACCAGTTGCTTGATTGTAAACTACACTTCCTGTCAATAATGAATTAACTTTAGTTTTAACTTCATTTACATCTGCCGGAGATGCTTTATCTTCAATTAAAACATATTCAACTTTACGAGTTTCTTCAGATTTGAATTTTTTTGGACTCGCTTTCATGTAATCCAAAATATCAGCGTCAGTAACTTTAACTTCACTGTCTTTTATACTAGAAAATAGACCAGCAACATAAGCAAAGTTCACTTTGTTACTTCCCATTTCGTAATTGAATTTCCCTTCACTTTCAGTTGTATAAATACCCGCTTTTAATAAAGTATTATAAATTTGAAATTTAGCATTCAATTCAGCGCTTTTTTCTCTGTCTTTCAAATATTGTGCTTGCTCTGGATTTGCTTTGAAGTACTCTTTGAATTTAACAACATCAAACATACCAGCAGCATTTAAAAACATTGGATTTTTACCAATATTTTGATCTGCTTTAAGAACATCCATAATATGCTTCTCTCCTACTCTTAATCCTAATTTATCAAATTCAGCAGAAAGCAAAGCAATAGTCACTTCTTGATCCCACACTTGTCTAGAAGCTTCTGTTGAAGAAATTCCCTGTCCACTTTTTTCTACATTGCTTACTTTAACCCTAAAGTCTTCAAATGCGATATCCTTTCCATTGATGCTTCCAACATCCTTTGAGCTCTTACCAAAATTTCCTTTCGTAAAAAGATCCTGGATTATAAATGAGAATAATGCTAGAGCAATAACTCCAATCATTATAGCGGAATGTTGTCTAATTTTTGATAAAACTGCCATTGTATATTATTGTTTATTTTAAAATTTTGTTTGCGAAAATACAATTATCTAATTAATAATTATAGAACTACTGTTTTTTTTTTGTTTTTTTTTAAATTAAAAAAAGAATCTCAGTCTTTGATAGTCATTTTAACCAATTCAATCTTCTTATTTGTCGCTTCTTCTATTACAAAATGATAGTTTTCGATGGTAATCTCATCTCCTTTTTGAGGAATTTCCTTGGTAAAATCTACAATAAATCCTCCAAGCGTGCCATAAGAATCACTTTCAGGAATGGCCAATTTATAGGTCAGATTCAAATATTCGACGTCAAAACGGGCAGAGAATAAAAAAACCCCCTCTTCAAGTTCTTTTTCTATCAATTCTTCATCCAAATCATGCTCGTCTTCAATTTCACCAAAGAGTTCTTCAACTATATCCTCGATAGTCAGAATTCCCGATGTCCCGCCATACTCATCCAATACAACCGCCACGCTTTTTCGCTTTTTGGTCAACAAACTCATAGCGTCTTTTACATAGATAGCTTCTGGGATAAACTCAACTGGAATAACAATCTCCTTAATCGTTGAAGGTTTTTTGAACAAATCAAAAGAATGGACATAACCAATGATATCGTCTAATGAATTTTGGTAAATTACCATTTTTGAATACCCTGTTTCTATAAACAATTCTTTGAGATTTTCCAGCGATTCATCCATTTCTAGTGCAGCAATTTCAGTCCTTGGCGTCATTACATCCCGAGCCTTTACTCCCGAAAAATCCAGCGCATTTCTGAATATCTGTATTTCAGAATCCACTTCTTCATGGTCTTCAACCGTACTCATTTGCTCGTTGATATAGTTCCCCAATTCTACTTTACTAAAATAAAGCTGTACTTGATCCCCTTCAGTTTTAAAAAATCTTTTCAAAACAAAATCAGAAATCCAAATCAGAAAAGTAGAAATGAAATAGAATAATTTATAAAAGAAATAGGCTGGAATGGCAAAAAACTTAATCAGTGAATTGGCATAAATCTGAAAAAAGACTTTCGGAAGAAACTCAGCTGTCATTAAAACAATAAATGTTGAAATTACAGTTTGAATCAAAAGACTCGTAAAATCGGAAAAATGTAAATTAAATAGCTGCAACCAACCCATTAACAACTCACCCATGAAAAAACCATAAACCACAAGTGCTATATTGTTACCAATAAGCATTGCTGCAATGAATTTTGAAGGTTTCTCGGTAAGTCGTGTAAGAGTTTTTGAAAGAAAACTGTCTTGTTTTTTCTCTAATTCTAAATAAATTTTATTCGAAGAGATAAAGGCTATCTCCATTCCTGAAAAAAAAGCACATAGTATTAAACAGAATATTATGATACCTATTTCCATAGTATTTAGGATTGTTTATTTCTGTCTTCAAATTTCTTGGAAAACTTTCTTCTAAAGAAAAACATAAAAATGGCAAGACCAGCAATTATAAAACTCAACAAAGGTGTTTCGTTAGTATTCCATTTTGTATATGCATCGTAAAGAAAATAGATTCCAAAAGCTAAGTAAAGGTATGAGGTATATTTTAAGAAATTCATGTTATTATTTTTTATTATTCTGAAGATTCAATCTCTCCTTCTATTCGTTGCGAATTCACTACTTTAAAGTCTTTGCTGAAATCAATTCCCTGTCCAGTTGAACCGCCTTTCGCATCTGTCAATTTAAATTTTTTCTCAGTATAAAACCATTGATTTTTTTGGTCAAAATACAACTGTTCCGTTTCTAGCATTTGCCCAGATTCCGAAGTGATTTTTACTTTCCCCTGTAAATCTATAATACTGGTTTGTTTATAGGAAACTGCATAATTAGACTTGATGAAAGTTCTTTTACCTTTCTCATCATAAATTGTTACGTCAACCCCTTTAGGAAATTCCGTAAATGCAAAATCAACATTTGCATAATCAAACATTTTTGGACTCACCAATATGGATTTTATTTTTCCGGAATCTGTGTATTTTAAATTCACATTGTCGGCATCACCACTGGGAACAAATTCTGAATAATCATTTTTTTGAACTTCCTTAAAATTACTCTCACAGCCCAAAACCATACTAACAACAATAGCTGGCAACAAAAACAATAGGATGTATTTTTTATAGAAAGTCATAATAGAATATCAATTAGGAAAACAGATTTTACTTGACTTGTAATTAGTCAATTTTTCTGTGTCCAAACCATTTGTCATTAAGAGAGAAACTCACTGCAAAAGTAAAATAATTTTCTTGAACTAGCCCTTTAGCAGTTGTACCTCTTTGCCCGTATTCTAAACCAACATTAACATTGGACAAACTACCAGAAATTGGTAATCCAAAACCTAGAGTTATTCCTTTATCATCAATCTCTTCTGACTTGATGATAGTACCTGTTTTTGTGTATTTCAAACCAGCTCTATATACTACTTTTTGATAATATTTAGAAAAAACATTATAATTCGGAACATAATAACCTCCTAAGGTATAACTAGAATATTTCCCATAAGTTGTATTGCTTGAAGTATTATAATCAGATGCTAGTTTTCCAACGTTTTGGAAAACCATTTGGGTACCTATCATCCATTTCTTAGTTTGCCCCGCACCAAATCCGAAAGAGATTTTTTCAGGAATCATCAAATCTGTTCTAATTTCTCTCGCATCCACGGCATCAATAACACCCACATCAAAATTAGAATTATAGTTTACCGTAGAAATTGTTCTAGTATTGGTAGAAGACAATTTACTTTGCGGAGTGAATGTAAAGCTACTATATAAATTTATTTTTTTATAGATTTTGTGTTTATACATTGCACCAAAATTAGCTGTAAACCCATTCAAATCTGCTTTATTCTCCTCTTGAGTTCCTACAGTCACTCCTGAAATATACTCTAGATTTGTATTATTAATTCTTCCAAAATTATACTGGATATCAGCCCCAACCACTAAATTTGGAATAACCGTATATCCCAATGAAAAAAAAGCTTTGTTTAAACCACCAGTCCCCTTCATTACATTATTTACTCCATCTGGTTCTGAACTTGTCGATTGAATATTATATCCAACTGAAGTATAAGGCAATAATCCAAATCCAACACCAATTTTCCCTAATGGCAAAGCAACCGCCAAATAATCCACAGTTGTTCTTTGTGCATTTTCTTTATTGGAGTCAGTCTTCAGACTGGTAGAAGTATAATTCCCCCCAATAGTAAAAGTAGTAAACCTCGTGCTGGCAAAACTAGCAGGATTCAAAATGTTAATATGAAGACTGTCTTGCTCGATATTCAAACCTCCCATAGAACGATTTTCAAGATTCCCTTTAAATCTGGATTCACCAATTCCGAAAAAAGAGTAAGGAGAGGCAGATCCACTTTGAGCATTAGACATTAGTGAAAAAAAGAAACATGCAATAACAATAATTTTTTTAATCATTTTCTATTTTATATTGAAAAATTTGGTTCAAACTCTCTAACAGAAAATTTGAATTGGCAAATATGGTATTTTTTAATCGTTTAGMCAAAAATTCTGTGTCTCCACCCGTTAAAATTATTATAAAATTTGAGTATTTTGATTGATATTCATCGACAAAACCATTAATCTCATAGACCAATCCATTTACAACTCCTGAATGAATTGCTTCTGCGGTTGAATCTCCAATGAAATCTTTAGGACTCTCAACGGTCAACAAAGGTAGTTTTTCGGTGAAGTTGTGTAACGATTCGTATCGCAAACGTAAACCTGGAGAAATAGCTCCACCATGATACACATCATTTTGATCTACAAAATCGTACGTCACGCAAGTTCCAGCGTCTATAATTAATCGATTTTGACCTTGAAACTGCAAAGTTGCACCAGCAGCCAATACCATCCTGTCTATACCTAAGGTTTTTGGAGTAGCATAATTATTGGCAAAAGGAAAAGCATCTTCATGGGAAACAAACCATACATCAAGTTTTTTTTGAAAATATAAAAACGAATTTTTATCTATACTCCCAACTGAAGCCACAACCAAATACACGACTTTTTCATATTTTTTTAAAATACTTTCTATTTTTTCCTGAATTTCATCTTTAGAAAAAATAAAAAACTCTACTGTCTTATACTCCTCAAAAACAGCACCTTTGATTCTTGTATTCCCTACATCAATAGTTAAAACCATAGTATCTTTTTTAAAAATGCTAAGATACGAATAGATTTTTTTTAAAAAATGTATTGTTTAATTTAAAAAAGATTCTATATTTGCACCCGCAAACAAGTTCACAGAACTCCTATGAAAATAGCAGCAAAGTGGGCTAATAAGCAAGGTACCTTAGCTCAGATGGTAGAGCAATGGACTGAAAATCCATGTGTCCCTGGTTCGATCCCTGGAGGTACCACAAAACCCACTCAAACGAGTGGGTTTTTTGTTTTTCATACCTTTCCAAAAAATGCTTAATTTTAATGGATCAGGGGATCAGGTGCAAAAGGGATCATGCCATAATACTTTTTATAGCCTTCTGAATTTATTTTAAAAAAAAGCCACCAAAACTTAATTCGGTGGCTGATTAAAAATAAACTAATCCAAAATATTTTTTTTATTTAATCTATTGTTTGATGAACTTCATCACTTTTACTTGATTTTCGTCGTTGTAAGCCTTAACAAAATACATTCCGTTATCTAAATCGCTAACACTATATTGCTGGTCTTTAGTTTTACTTTTGTTGAACGTTTTAACTAATTGACCTGTTATAGAATAAATTTGGACTTTGCTTGTATTGGTATTTAACGTAAAATAACTAGAAGCTGGATTCGGATAAATGTAGAGATATTTTAATACTTCAAAATCAGTAGTGGCCAAAGTAGCCGTTTTATTTCCGTAAATTCTAAATTCACCAGGTTGTAAAGTAATGGTAGCAGTGGTATTTGTAACAGTGTAAGGTGAATTATCCATTAAATTGTACCAAGCTCCCGTATATTGGAAGCCTGTAGCCACATTTTTGGCCGTTACATCAAAATTGGCAATGATAAGAACATCTTTAAGATCTGTACTTGACAAAGCACTATTTGTAATTTTAATATTCGGTGTTAATGTTGTTCCTGATGCTATAGTGGCTGTTCCTGAAAATACAGCTTCGGTAGTTTTTAAAGTAATCATTCTGGCCCAATCATTGTAAATTTTATTACGGTAGCCATCATTTAGCCAGTTATTCACCCATTGAGGTTGTGGTTTGGTTGATAATTTACAATCTCCTGCTATTGTTGAGGAATTGTCATTCACTATGCCATCAGTACAGGTGTAAATTGATTTTTCCCATCCTAAATCTCCAAAATGCCAAATCATTTTTGGACCAGGAATTAATAAAGAAACGGCTCCTATTGCTGACATTCTTGATAAAGCAACGTTAAGATTTTTTACATTATGGGAAGAGTTTGTACTGTTTCCATTTTGTAAATTTTTATACATCAATCGCTCTTCATCATGGCTTTCAGCATAGCCCATTACTCTATTTCCTAGAAAACCACTATGCTTTGGTCCATACATTCTTGAAATATCATTGCTTGAATTATAACCCATTGATAATTGGTTGTAATTGTAATTCATATTTCCCCACATCATAACTCCTTTACTAATGGGATCGTTAATCCTATAATTGGCCCATTCCTTTTCTTCAGTATCAGTTCCTAAGTGTTCAAAAATTGTATAATGTGTAGGGTCTAGAGACCATGAGTAATCTGCGTAGCCCTTTAAAATGTCAACTCTGTCTTGTTGATAATTTCCTGTACAAGCGTCTTGTCCGCCCGAAACTGTGGAAGGGCAATTTTGTGTAAATCCTTTGGTTAAATCCCAACGGAATCCATCAATTTTGTATTCTTCAATCCATTGTTTAATTACTCTTTTAACATAATTTTTTGTATAAGTTGAAGAATGATTAAAATCTTCGCCTACGCTATAGCTGTGCATTGCAACAGTATTGAAATAAGGGTTTTCTGCAGTTGGAGAACCATATCCATCTCCTTCAGGATCATTCATCCACATACGTATCATTGGATTTCTTCCAAAAGCGTGATTTAAGGCTACATCCAGAATTACCGCAATTCCGTTTTGATGGCATAAGTCAATCAATTCTTTTAATTTGGTAGAAGAGCCATAAAACTTATCCAATGCCATGTGGAAAGAAGTGTTGTATCCCCAACTATCGTTTCCTTCAAATTCCATAACTGGCATTAGTTCGATAGCATTGATTTTTAAGTTTTTAAAATAATCGATACGGTCTATTAAATTTTGATAATTTCTATTGGCATCAAAATCTCTTACTAACACTTCATAAACTACCAATTTATCTTTTTCTGGTTTTACAAAATTAGTCGTTGCACTGCTCCAAGCATAAGGAGTTTGCCCAGTTTGCAAAACGGTTACTTCTTTGTCTTGACCTACAGGATATTCAGGCATATTAGGGTAAGTTGAAGAAGTAATTGCCTTATCTTCAGAGGATAACACTAAAGTTGAATAAGGATCTGCTGTTTTTACAAGGGCAGGAGAGTTGGCGATAGGAGTTGTTTCTCCGACCCAATATTGATAGGTATAATTTGTTCCCGATACTAATCCTGTCAATTCTATCCAAAATTTTGTTGATCCAGAGGTAGCATCTTTTTTCATTGTATAAGATGTGCCAGGTTGCCAGTTATTAAAACTACCCGCTACATAAACAAAATCTTTTAAAGGAGCGTCTAAAACTAAAGTTGCTTTGGTGTCATCATTTGAATTGTAATTGATTCCATCGACCATACCAGCAGGAATGGCTTCAGAAACTGTATTTGGAGTTATAACTACGCTGAATTTTTTAGTTAAAGTTGTCGTCCCTTGAGTTATTTCTAGTTCATAGTTTTGATTGTTAGTAATATTAGTGTGGATGAACGAATAATTCGAAGTACTCGCATTTGTATTGATGCTAATTCCATTTGATTTTAAATTATAACTTGCAACCCCATTGGTATTCGTAGCAGCAATCGAAAGACTTCCGCCAGACGTTAAAATTGTGGTACTGTTTTGGATAGGCGAAGTTAAATTAACTTGGAAATTTCCAACATTAAAGATGAAGTCTTTGCAAGTAGGCGCCAATTTTAGAGTTGCAGATCCAGAAGCATTGCGAAATACCATTCCTAGCTTTGTAGCGGTAGCTTGTTGGCTGGCACTTAAACCAAAATAAGTGCTAGGTGTAATTGTTTTGCTCCAAGTACCGTCAACATTTTTTGTCATTAAACCAAGACTGTCATCAGCTCCCCAATTTCCAACCACTGCATATCCAAATGCGTTGGTGTCATCTCCAATACCAGAATGCATATATACTTTTGCAGGGTTTGAACCCATCGTATTACATGTTGCTGATGCAAATGAAACAGTTATGGTTATTTGGTCTGTAACGTTAAATGTAGAGGGAGATATGGTAACTTGCTGTGCCATGCTCCCTAAGGATAAAAAAAGCAATAATAAAAGTATAGTTTTTTTCATAATTTTAATTTAATTCTATTTTAGTTTTTGATTTCTTATAAAGATAATACTATAATTAAGAGCCAGTAACAAACAATTTACGATAACGTTGTAGTGTTAAAAACTTTGTTTTTTTAGGATGTTTTTTCGCATAAGTGAAAAATATCTACTTCAATTTTGATTTTATTATCTAATAGTTAATTTTCTAAATTGATAAAATATGCGTTCTATTAAACGCATATCATCTGTAATAATATCGGCATGACCCATTAGCTCTTTATCGAATTTTAATTTTTTATCAAAATTTGTAGTCAATCCATTAGGAATAGTAATTTCTATAAAATAGTTACCATCCTTATCTGTAACAGTAGACATTGTTTGAATTTTACCCTCTAACATACCGTATTCCTGATATGGAAAATTATCCAGTTTAATTAGTACTTTCTGGTTTTGTTTTATTTTCCCTGAATTCTGAGACAAAACCATTAAGTTTCCTATAAATTGTTCTTGGTTCTCAGGTAAAATGGTTGCCAATAAATCACCAGTTTTGATTAGTTGGTTTTCTTTCCATGAATTTTGAAATTGAAAAACGCCATCATAATTAGCAATAAATTGATAGTTTTGTTGCCAAATGTGAATGCTTTTTTTTAATTCATCCAAGGCTTGATAAACAGAACTTAAATTAGTAATATCTGTTTTTTCTTGAGATATCTGACTGCCTATTATTTGTTTGTGCGTTTGATTAATAGCCTCTTTTTGTTGTGAAATAGCTAAATTGGTCTGGTCATAACTTTGTTTTGCCTGTAAGTTATTTACTTTTTGAATTTCTAAATCATAGCCTGAAATTACTCCTTTGTCGAAAAGTTGTTGAGATCGTTTAAATTGTTGATCGCTTAAAGATAATTTTGCTAATTCTAATTTTTGTTGAGCATAAAGAGATGAAAGTCTATTGCTATTTTCATTCTGTGAACTTAGACCTGCATTAATTTCCTGTGAGTAAGGTTGTAGTTTTTGATTTAATTCATTTTCAATATAAGCTTTGTGGAATTGAATATAAGCCGTTTGAATTTCTCCAAGTTGGAGGTTTTTCAATTTGTCAAATGGAAAACTAAAGTTTTGATAATTTGTGTTAATCGCATTGATTGCGTTTGTTAACGTTAGTACATCTTGATAATTTGCGGTACTCTCCAATATTGCTAAGATATCCCCTTTTTTTACTTTTTTAGAATTAGCAACGTATATTTTGGCGATACTAGAATTGACTTTCGATTCTAGTCTTTCTGGAGGGTTTACGGAAGTAATGACAGCTTTTGCAGAAATAATATCAGGATATTTTACAAACCATGTACCAATAAGAGTGAGTATCATTATTATAAAAATGATAGAAATTCCATAGAGTAAAATCCATGCTGGAGGATTAGACAGTACTTCCTGAACAGATTCTGAACGTAATTCGATGTCTTCTAAAACATTTTTTTTTGTCATTTTATATATTTTATTGAAAATAATTAATTTCCTAATTCTAATTGATTTTTTACTAATTCAAAGTAATTACCTTTCAGAATAATTAAATCTTTGTGAGTTCCGATTTCTACTATTTTTCCTTTTTCTAAAACTACTATTTGATCTGCATTTTTTACGGTTGAAAGACGATGAGCAATAACAACTGCTGTTTTTCCTTTTAAAAATTGATTTAGATTTTCCATAATTACCTTTTCATTATTGGCATCAAGTGAAGAAGTCGCTTCGTCAAAAAATAAATAATTGGGATTTTTATAAACTGCTCTAGCTATTAAGAGACGTTGTTTTTGCCCGCCAGAAATTCCCGTTCCTTCATTTCCAATTTTAGTATTGTAGGAGAGAGGCAAGCTTTCTATAAATTCCTTAATATTGGCAGTTTCAACTGCGTGCAAAAGTTTGTTTTTATCTACATAATCATCTCCTACTGCAATATTATTTGCGATGGTATCATTAAAAATGAATCCTTCTTGCATTACGACACCACAATTTGACCTCCAAGCACTAGGTGAAATATTATCAAATTTGATATTCCCAAGGATAATTTCTCCATTATTTGGTTCATAAAACTTCATAATGAGTTTTAATAGAGTCGTTTTTCCGCTTCCACTAGTCCCAACAATAGCTGTTGTTTTTTGCTTAGGTATATGTAAATTCAAATTTTCCAATACATAATCTGGGTTACCTGTATATCTAAAAGATAAATTTTTTATACTAATATCAGAATGTTGTAAATCGTGAATTTTAGGATTTAATACGTCCTCTTCATCTTCTTTATCGTGAATTTCGCCTAGTCTTTCTAAACTAATTTTGGCATCTTGAAGCGAACGAACAAATTCTACCATCTGCATTAATGGACTATTCAATTGACCAATTATATACTGTACCGAAAGCATCATACCTAGGGTTAAATCTCCTTTTACCACTAATGTTGCCGAGAAAAAGGTAATTAATAAGTCTTTAAGATGGTTAATAAAGTTCGATCCTACAGATTGCCATTGTTCAAGTGTTAGGGATTGCATACTTACCTTAAAAAGACGAATTTGTACAAACTCCCAGCCCCAACGTTTTTGCTTTTCGGCGTTATGCATTTTTATTTCTTGCATTCCGTTGATTAGCTCCATGACTTTGGATTGCTCACTAGAGACTTGAGAGAAACGTTTGTAATCTAATTCTTTTCTTTTTTTTAAGAAAAACAATATCCACCCGAGATATACGATACTGCCTATAAGAAAAACTAGGAATAATTGGATGTTGTAAAAAGCAAGTACAAAACTGAATACTACTAAGTTTACCAATGAAAACATTACATTGAGTGAGCTTCCTGTCAGTAATTGTTCAATTCTATGATTATCCCCAATGCGTTGCATAATATCTCCTGTCATACGACTATCAAAATAACTAATTGGGAGTTTCATTAATTTTATAAAAAAATCTGAAACAAGAGAAATATGAATTCGGGTACTCAAGTGTAGCATTATCCAAGACCGAAGGACTTCGATCGAAGTTTGTCCAGCAAAAAGCATTAATTGAGCCAAAAGCATTAAATAGATGAAATTTAAATCTTGGGTTTGAATTCCAATATCTACAATACTTTGTGTAAGAAACGGAAATAAGAGAGAGAATAAACTTGCGGCAGCCAAACCTACTATTAGTTGAATAACCAGACCTTTGTAGCGAAATAAGTACTTAGTTAAGTATCCAAAACTTCTTTTGGATTTTTCTGAATCCCATTCATTTTTATGGAACTCTGGGGTTGGTTCCAATAAAAGAGCAATCCCTTCTTCTGTTTTCTCATGGGCGTTCTTACCTATCCAAAATTTAATGAAATCCTCTTTAGAATAGCTTATTAAGCCATGGCTAGGATCTGATATATAG